>CAMWNG010000069.1 GCA_947175575.1 uncultured Bacteroidales bacterium
AGTTGTTCTCGTCATCCCAGACCGCCCTCACCTCGCGATCATTGAAAAACCGTATCGACTTCTTACTCATATATAAGGCGCTGTAGATTATGCACTTTGGTTAAAGATGTTGAAACAGCTCCGCCATCTGGTCGGCAGTAAGCCACATCGATTCATTGACAAGCCGAACTTCAATCTTCGTTTCGCCTCCCTGCGCCTGAAATAGTATTATCTGTCCGCTTTTCATAATTAAAAGCCCATTCCGTCCATCATGTCATCAAGAGAACCACCGCGTTCTTTGAAAGCATCGTAATCATCTCCACCTAACGCATAATAGGTATCTCGGTAATAATCCGTATCATCAGGATAGTCTGGATAATCGTCTTTGCTATCATCGGATACCGGTTCGAATTCGTTATTCTCGAAATCATATTTCCATCCCATAATTTCCTCACTCTCATTAGGCAGGTCGACTAAATCATATTTTAACATCTCTGTATGCCAAAGATCAAAGCCAAATAATACCACATCTGAATCATTTTTGTATAGATATACGTAGGTTCCATTGAATTTCATCCCTTTAACAAATTCATAATTTCGTGTATTGATAATTTGAATCATATTATCTCCGTATATTATACCATCAGCCTTAACAAACGATCGTTGCACTTCGATTTTTTCATACTCTATAGGTAAAATTACATCTCCTTTAGAATTTAGAAGCCCCTGCAAGCCATCCTGCATTACAATGAAAACGAACCCTTCGTCATAAATATAGCAACTACAAATAATTATGTCATCATAGAAAGACGTTCGTATACATCCTTTATATATGAATGCGAAACCTTCCTCTGATGATACTTTCACAGCTTCCTCTCTTTGTGAGATTTTATCTCCGACTATAGATTCAGCAGAAAGAAAGTCATAGCCAGAAATAACTTTATCTTGGTAAATTAATTTTATCCTGTCCTCACTATAAGCCTTTACATATTTAGTGTTCTCATTATGTCCTACCAATTCAATATATTCAGCTTCAATAGGTAAAATATCTTTACCCCATGAGGAGTAAAGCCCATACAGATGATTATGCTTCACCTGAACAAAATTAGTTTCCGTATCAGATCGATTAAATTGACGATGTTTTTCGTTATTGTCAAAACACAAGAAGGAGATATGATCATAGAAAATAGGGATTTGTAATTTATCTTCTACAAACATACCATAGTAAGATCTCTCAGTCTCGAAATAGTGATCTATCCAGACGATTGAGACTTGTTTGGAAGGTCTATATTGCGCCTCTGAAAAAGGCTCGGCACAACATTTAGAAATTACTCCGGAGAAATTTAATGGAATTATTGTTCTGCCAGTGGATTGTTCCAAAACTCCTTGATATGTTGTTTCAAAATCATTTCTTTTTGGGATTTGACCAGTTAACTTATATTGTTCTCGCTTGGAGTGATGAAGCAATATGTCATGTTCATTAAATAGAGAAGGCCTATTATTATTTATTTCTACTCTAACATTGTTTTCATATTCACTATAGATACGAGCCAATTCGTTACCATAACAATCGTTAAGAGAGAAGCTCACGTCATTATAAGGCTTTATTCTTATTAGATTGTTTTCAAATTCTATATCATGATCCTCAAATAAACGAGAAAAGACAAGTTTTCCATTACGGTTTATTACCATACAAAAGATTGCATGGTAATAGTATGTGGAATTAAAGTATTGTGCGATAAAAAATTCGTTTGAGAACTCAATATAAGGAGGGTATTCCGAATTAATCGTTTCTATATGAGTAAAACCATCAGATACTTTAAGTTCAGTGTTATTGCCATTACATGACACGATAATTGAATTAATTTCAGATTGATGTTCAACATCAACAGCATTAAGACTAAATTTTATGAAATTAAAAAACGAACCTGTAATCCAAATATAGTCGGCTTCGTATTCGTTGACTATACAATGTCTATTGGGACTTGTTTCATAGATACTAAAAAATGTTTGGTCATTAGTATTAAAAAAAACATGCTTGCATCCTTGGCTAAACAAATATCTGAGGTTAAGGTTTAATCGATTTTTTATATATAAGCAAGCATTCAACTTTATCTTGGGTAATTTTGGAGCCTCTTTTGTATCGGCCTTTTGTGAGTACTTAAACACATCATATTCAACCCAAGGTTTATCTATTACGAGATTGTGCTTAAAATCCTTAAGACAACCTATGATACTGTGTTCTTGGACTGGCAGTTCAACAGTTGGACTTAAGAAAAAGTAATCTTTGCCAATTACCGTAAAACCAATTGGCTCATAATCTAAAATTAAATTATCCGAGGATATTATGATGTACTTCCCTTCTGCGATATTTCTAAAAGCATATGTATTGTCTTCGATACAAATAACAAGAGGGCAATCCATTGGTAGTTTAAGATTCTTTCGAGAGTAATTCTTAAGATCTGCGTCACAAATATGAAACTTATCTTCCTTGATGTACGCATACAATTGTATATCAAGGTCACATTTTTCTGGTTTCTCAAATGGATGAAATTCTGTAATACCCTGTTGGTTAAGCAGAGATTCAAGTATTTTATTGGTTTCTAACTTCATGTCGACTTTTCTTAAGATTGTAATAATTCAGAGTCTTCTGCACTATTTGAGTGCCAACAACTAATGACAATCCTGATCTTTGAGGATTTGACAGAGGTGGTTACAGAAGATACGGATCTATGCGCAATGTTGAACTTCTCCATCGTATCCATGATAGAGTATTGCTTCGGATTCCGGAGACATCTGTCGATGACTCGCTGCCGTATGAGTGCATTCTTCGTTTGCGCCATCTGCAAATAAAGAACATCCGAGTAGCATCTGAAGGCCGACCTTATCAAGCTATGCTCGCTTTGCTACTGCAAAGAATGCCTGTAACTACTACAAGGATGTTTACAAAGTTTTCGGCACTCGCCGTATGTCTTTTTGAATGTTTACTGACTGGTCATTTTCAGATTATAGTTACTTCTCAAATGCAAAATTACGAAAAATTTTTGAGTTTACCAAGGCTTTATGCTTAAGAGCATAATTGTAGAACCGCAGTCAAACAAACTTCCAATTCCGGGGTCATGGGAGGGAGACGGTGCGGGAGCGGGAGAGGCCGCGGCGGATGTGGACGGGGATGTGTTGGCCGCGGCGGAGGCGGGCGTAGTGGGAGTAGGGGACGGTGAAGGTGAGGGTGTCGGTGAGAGTGTCGACAGGGACGGCGAGACGGACGCGGTATTCGTAGTGGTAGGTGCCGTCGGCGATGTAGCGGCGGCCGACGCGGCGGGTGTTGCTGCGTTTGACGCGCTCGAGCGCGACGACTTCGGCGCGAGCTTCGCTGACGGGGCCGCGGGCGGAGTAGAGATGGTTGGCGAGCATGAGGGAGAATGCCAGAAGGGCGGCGGAGAGGATGAATGAGGCGAGGGTGGCCATGAGTGTGGATCGGAGGCGGGTGACTCGCCGCATGATGCCCGAGAGGGGGAGAGAGAGCAGTGCGGCGATGGCGATGCAGCCTGCCGAGGCTGTGAGGGTAGGGAAGCCGATGGTGCGGGAGTGGAAACACGCGGCGGCCACAAATAGCAAGATACTCACCATGCCGAGCAGGGTGAGTATCGTTATGCGGGGTCCGGAAGGAGTGTTCTGATTATTCATTGGTGGAGGAGGAGGCGGGGCGTTCGATGCCGTCTTTTTTGGCGCGTTTCTCCATGCGGGCGATGCGGTCGGCGGTTTCGGGGTGTGACGAGAACATGCGGGTCATGTAGCTTGACTTCTGATTGCCTTCCATGCTCTGGAGTTTTTCAAAGGCCATGACCATGCCCCAGGGGTTGATGTCGTGGCTTTTGAGGAAGTCGTAGCCGTAATCGTCGGCTTCTTTTTCTTGTTTCTGGGAGTATTTCGCTCCGATGAGTGATTCGCCGAGCGAACCGAGCTGGGAATCGGTGAGAGCGGCCATGGTGCCGTTGGCGGAGGCGATGGCGTCTTTGGCGGCTCCGGTGAGGAGTGTCTGTTTGAATCCTTTTTTGGAGTGGTGTTTGGCTACGTGGCCGATTTCGTGTCCGATGACGCCGAGGAGTTCTTCATCGGTCATGATGTCCATGAGGGATGAGAATACGCGGACGCTGCCGTCGGGGCAAGCGAAGGCGTTGATGTCGATGACTTCGTAGACTTTGAAGTTGAGGGGGAGGCCGTCGGCTTCGGTGAGTCCGGCTGTAAGGCGGTTGAGGCGTTTTGTGTATTCGCTGTCGGGGTCGGAGACTTTGTTATGGGTATCCATCCAGTCGACGGATTCTTTGGCGTAGGCGGCCATCTGTTCGTCTGTGACTGTGAGGGCCTGAACTACCTGTGTGCCGGCCTTAACGGCTTTACCGAGGTTGAACTGTGCTGAAGCGGGAACTGAGACTGCGGACGCGATGAGTGCCGCAAGGATGATTCTGCTGATTTTCATATTATGTTGTCCTATTGTAACTTATAATCATGGATAGGGATCAGTCGACACATTCGGCGACGCGATGGTTATGGGCGGAACATTGTTCGACGGTGCGGTCGACAATCAGGTGGCGGTTGGCCATCGTGGCGATCGTGGACATTTCGTGTGATACGAGGAGGGTGGTGCATCGGGGAGCTATTCCGGCGATGAGACGGTAGATGTGAGCCTCGAAGTGTTTGTCGACATAGCTCAGTGGCTCATCGAGAACGAGAAGCTGGGGATCGGAGATTATGGCGCGTCCGAGGAGCACACGCTGGAGCTGGCCTCCGGACAGGCGTCCGATGGGTCGGTCGGCGAGATTTTCGAGTTCAATCTGCTGGAGTGTGGTCAGGACCCGGTCGTTCACATACTCGCGTTTGAGTCCGGGGGTGCCGAGCAGTCCTGAGGCGATGACTTCGCGAACGGTGAGCGGGAACTGGCTGTCGATCATGTTCTTTTGTGGGAGATAACCGATGGCGGGGCGCGCCGGATGGAAGGTAACGCTGCCGGAGGTAGGTCGGAGCAGACCGAGGATAATGCGGAGGAGGGTGGTCTTTCCGCCTCCGTTGGGGCCTGTGATGGCCACAAAATCGCCGTGATTTACGGTTAGGTTGACATCGCGCAGAATCACGCGGCTTTCGCGGCGCATGCCGAGGTCGCGCAACTCTATCAAGGGGGAATCGGTTATGTTGAGGCGAACCTCGACGGGGGTGGGATGATGACTGCAAGCACCGCCGAAATGAATTCCGGCGGTGTTATTCCGCAGATAGCTTAAGGAGTTATTGGCGTGTAAGCTCATTAACTATATTGTCGAACTGGGCTTCCCATTCGTAGTCGCCGAGATTGATCGAGACGAGTCGGGAACCGATGGCGCCGTTGATAGATGCTGCCTGGGTGGAGTCGAAGTCGTGCTGGTGGAAGAACACTTTGACATTGTCGTCGACGGCATGGTCGATGATGTGCTTGAGCGACTGTAGCGAAACTTCCTTGCTCTCGGAGCCTACGGCGATCTGATGGAGATCGTAATCGCGTGCGAAGTAGCTGAGCGAGGGATGCCAAACCATGAACGAACGTGTGGAAAGTGTATCGAGGCGGGCATGGTAAGCGGCATCGAGTGAGTCAAGGTGCTGAGCGAAAGAGGCGTAGTTGGCCCGGTATTCGTCTGCATGCTCCGGGTCGATGGTCATCATGTGATCCGCCATGTTCTTGGTCATGATGCGGGCGTTTGTGACTGAACTCCAGTAATGGGGATCGGGTGTCATCTTGTCGTCAGATGGCAGGAAAGTACGATGATCCGAGCAGCTGTTATGAGTGCCGTAGATAGGGTGAATGCCGTCGGATGTGTCGATAAACCGGCCTCCGTCTTTTGAAGTCATTTTAAGGTTGGTCTCGACAAGGAGCGGCCCTACCATAAAGAAGGCTGTGGCATCTTCGAGATCCTTACGGATTTCGACAGAGGGTTCATAGGTCTCGGGATTTACGCCGTTAGGGAGCATGGTGATGATGCGATAACGGTCGCCAACGATTTTTTCGAGCCATGCGCGCTGCGGTTCAACGCTGACGGCGAGGACAGGACGGTCATCGGTGTTTTCAGGAGTCTGTGAATCAGATTTTGAACAGGAGTTCAATATAGCAAGAACAGCTGCGATTGCGGATATAATTGAGGCTTTAAAAATCTTCGTAGGCATGGCCGAATGGTTTTACACTGGCAAAGTTACAAAATATTTTCAAAACCGACACAATTTATTTTCAGAAAAATTACAATTCTCTTGCAAAAATGTTTCAGACCGTTTACAATTCACTTTGCTTCTGTCTGTTAGCGATTATATTAAGAAGTCCGGCAACTATAAAAAGCGGCGCGCTAATGAAAGTCCGCCATGTTTCGAAGTCATTTTCAAAGATAGAAACAGCGATAATGCCTAAGCCACACAGGATCATAATTATGCCGCAGATAAAGCCAATCCTGCGGAATTTGTCAGAGTCATTGTATTTCATGAGGCAAAGATAGCTAAAAGTGTTTTTACGGGAAGTGTTAAAAGTCCTAATAAACCTTAAAGCCGTAAACGATGGAGCGGGCGATGTGTTTTCTAAGTATAACCTATGATTACTTATGCCTTATGAGTTCAAAAACTTTTCAGACCAAATTGCTGGCCATTCAAGATAATCTTCTGAATTTTGCCTATCTGCTGACATCAAGCCGCGATGATGCCTACGATCTTCTTCAAGACACGACTTTAAAAGTGCTTGACAACGAGGACAAATATGTGGACAACGTCAATTTCAAGGGCTGGGTGTTCACAATCATGCGAAATATCTTCATCAACAATTACCGCAAGATGGTGAGAGCGAATACGGTGGTCGACACCACAGACGACCTCTATCATCTGTCGCTCCCGCAGAATTCCGGTTTTGAAACGCCGGAGGGCGCTTTGGCCACCAAGGAGATCCATGCCGTGCTTGACTCATTCGAGGATGACCTGCGGGTGCCGTTCTCAATGCATCTTGCAGGTTATAAATATCAGGAAATATCAGATGCCGTGGGGTTACCCCTCGGCACTATCAAAAGCCGCATCTTCTTCGCAAGGAAGAGATTGCAGGCCGAGTTGCGTGATTTCCGTTGAACGGAAATGCATGCAGCGTTCTCATTCTCCCTCTCTTCTTCCATGACCCTGCCCGGGATTTTGTTCCTCGGCAGGGTTTTCATCGTCAAGAGCGAAACGGTCAGGGATGCGAGCGTTTTTCTTAGTGGACCGGATGCCGAGTTCGGACAGTCGCTGGCTGACGCTCACAAGATTACCGCGTCCTTCGTGAAACCGATGCACCGCACTCTCGAATGTATCGCGGGCATTGTCGAGAGCTGAGTAGACACCGTCGATGTCCTGAAGGAATGAGCCGATGCTGTTTGCGAGCATGGTGCCGAGTTCCACAACGCGGCGGGTGTGCTGACTCTGATCCTCGGCGCGCCACATCTGTTCGACAAGTCGCACTGCCGTGATGAGATGGGTGGGCGAGATCAGTATGACATTGTTTTCGAGAGCAAGTTTCCACAGGTCTCGTTTTGAGTTCATGGCGGCAATGTACGCTCCCTCGTGCGGCATGAAGAGGAACACAAAGTCGCCGTTACGGCTGCCGATGCGCTTCTGGTATTCTTTTGACCCGAGGGTGCGGATATGGTTTTCGACGGACGAAACGTGCGCCCGTAGCGCTTCGGAGCGTCGTGTGTCGTTATCAGCCTCGAGCATGGCCAGATAGGATGTGAGGGACACCTTGGAGTCGATTATCACATCGCGGTTGTCGGGACAATGTATCACCGCGTCGGGGCGGATGCGACCATCGGCGTCGGTGGTGGTCTCCTGTGTGACGAACCATCGGCCTTGCTCAAGTCCGCTCTGCTCAAGTATATTGGCGAGAATCATCTCACCCCAGCGTCCCTGCGCGGAATTGCTGCCGCGTAAGGCTGTTGAGAGGCGTGCGGCTTCCTGTTCTACGTTGCGGCTCGCGGTGGCGAGACGTTGTACTTCTTCGCGGAGCGACAGGCGGTCGCGGCTCTCGAAGTCGTAACACTCGCGGAAATTTTTAGTAAAGTTCTCGAGGTCGGCTTTCATCGGGGCAAGGAGAGTTTCGAGAGAGGTGCGGCTGTTGCGGTCGAGCTGTTCGGAATTGGCGCGCAGGATATCGGATGCGAGGGCTGAGAAGCGGTCGTTGAGGGATTCGCGTTCGCGGCGAATCTGTTCCTCATGAACCTGCTTCAGTTGCTCGAGTGTATCGCGGGAATGTTCGGCTTCGGAGGCGAGGCGAGCGTCCGATGCAGCAAGATTAGCCCGGACGGAAGCGAGCTGTGAAGTTTTCCGGAAAAGCACAAAGAGTGTGACGGCGAGCGCGAGCGCGAGGATGATAACGGCAAAAATCATATTTCGAGAAAAGGCGCGGTCGTTGCGGACCGCGCCTTAGAGTAGTTGATATTCAAATTATTAGCATACGCCTTCGCCCATCATGGCGTTGGCAACCTTCATGAAGCCGGCGATGTTGGCGCCTTTCATGTAGTTGATGTAGCCGTCTTTTTCCACGCCGTATTCGAGGCACTGGCTGTGGATGTCGGACATGATGGTGTGGAGTTTTGCATCGACTTCTTCAGCGCTCCACTGCATGTGCATGGCGTTCTGGCTCATTTCAAGGCCTGAAGTGGCCACACCGCCGGCGTTCACGGCCTTGCCGGGAGCGTATGTGGTGCGGGTTTCGATGAAGTGGTCGATGGCTTCGGGTGTGCAACCCATGTTGGACACTTCGGCCACGAGTTCCACACCGTTGGCAACGAGTGCGCGGGCGTCGTCGCCGTTGAGTTCGTTCTGAGTGGCGCAGGGCAGAGCGATGTCGAGTTTGCGTTCCCACGGTTTCTTTCCGGCGAAGAATTCAGAGCCGGGGAATTTCTCGGCATAGGGAGCCACGATGTCGTTACCGCTGGCGCGGAGTTCAAGCATATACTGGATTTTCTCCATATCGAGACCTGCGGGATCGTAGATGTATCCGTCGGGACCGGAGATGGTCACAACCTTTGCGCCGAGTTCCGTGGCTTTGAGGGCGGCACCCCATGCCACGTTGCCGAAGCCTGAGATACCGATGATCTTGCCCTTGATGGAGTCTTTCTTTTCTTCGAGCATTGACTGCACGAAGTAGAGCGCTCCGAAACCGGTGGCTTCAGGACGGATACGCGAACCGCCGAATTCAAGGCCTTTGCCTGTGAATGTGCCGTCGTGCTGGTTGACGAGTTTTTTGTACATGCCGTACATGTAGCCCACTTCGCGGCCGCCTACACCGATGTCGCCGGCAGGGACGTCGCGGTCGGGACCGAGATTCTTCCAAAGGCCGAGGATGAAGGCCTGACAGAAGCGCATGATCTCACGATCGCTCTTGCCGCGGGGAGAGAAATCAGAACCGCCCTTGGCACCGCCCATGGGGAGGGTCGTAAGTGCGTTTTTGAATGTCTGTTCGAATCCGAGGAATTTGAGAATCGAGAGGTTGACGGAAGCGTGGAAACGAATACCTCCTTTGTACGGACCAATGGCATTGTTGAACTGCACGCGGTAGCCGATGTTGTTCTGCACTTCGCCGCGGTCGTCGAGCCATGTCACACGGAAAGTGACGATGCGGTCGGGCTCGACCATGCGTTCGATGATTTTATTGCGTTCGAATTCGGGATGCTGATTGTAGACATCCTGAACGGAAAGAAGGACTTCCTTGACGGCCTGCAGATATTCCTTTTCGCCGGGGTGTTTGGCTTCAAGGTCGGCCATTATTTTATTAATATCCATAGTTTCAGGGATTTATGAAATTGGTGTATGAGTGTTAGTGTTTTTTCAATTTTTGATGTCCACAAAAGTAGACAATAAACTATAACACTCCAAATATTTTTGGATGTTTTTCGGCATAAAAATATCCCCGGTGCGAGAACCGGGGATAGATATGATTGGGATTATTTGATTAAGATTTTTTCAGAAGTGGAGCCTTTCCGGCGGATATAAATTCCGGGACTTTCCGGGTTAATGACATTCCGACCATCGACAGTGTGCCATGTTTCAGGGATATAAACGGAATCGGCAGAGATGTTCCCAATACCTGTCGGGTCAAGTTCCCAAAGTTTCAGGCCGCCTTGTGCCTCATAGAGGATTTCAAAATTTTCATCTGTCACATATTGCAGTTTGGGCTCTTGTTCATACATCGTGGATTCATAAATATTGGCTCCTAACGGTGCGAAGAAAAGTTCTGAGATCCAATATTGGGGAACAGTGTAACCGAATTCCGGAATTGACAGGGCTGAGTCAGCTGTCAGATTGATGGCTAAATGATCTTCAACATTAGTCAGTTTATATTGAGTATATGTTTTGCCTGAATTTGAAATTTCGGTTGGTTCGCTGAATCGGAATTTCGCGAAACTTTTATCGGTGTAATCGTCGTGCGAGGTGTAGATAAATTCATCTCCTTCATCGCCGTATAATTCAAATTCGAGAATTGACACTTCATCTGTCGGAGCAGGTGGGTTTATCAGCCAGTTAACTAAGAGATGTTGACATAGCCCGATGTAATATTGTTGCCAATTATTTTCTTCAATATAATAATTTGATGACACACGGGTGTACACCTTGTTACCTTCCTGACGGATGTGGCAGATGGTCTTTTCATTATCTTCAACAGTCCAGTCAGTGTTATCGCTGTAACTCGGAACGAAACGCGAGGCAAATTTGATTTGCTTAACCGGGAACCAAGAATCTCCATCCAGATCAATAGGCGAACCTATCTGATAGCCTATATAACGCTCGCTTTTCCAAAGTTCTGGCACTCTGTACCACCATGTACGACCTTCTACTACCATAGGAGCGGGAATTGAGTTCCGCGTCTTAGCTATTGTTTTGGATAATTTTGGATACACTTGTTTTCCATTCTCAATTAGAATCACATTAGCTTTGGAAGCGAAAGTAACATGATCTTCAGGCCATATGATTTTGGGTGCCTCTATGTACAATGTGGCTCCAGCCGGTACGTTAAGATGTCTAAGACATACGTCCTTTTTTGCATATATCTTTACTTTACATCCGCTTTGGAATATTGTTCCATAATCTAAGTCTACCGTACCTAAAGCATAAATGGTAACATCAGCGGAAGAGTCAAAAGTTACATTTCCTTTGTCACAAGAAGGATCAAGATCTGACTGTGCATATAGGTCTTTAACTAATAATGTATTTTGTGTTGTTGAGTTAAAAGTGAAATTTTGAAGAAAAACGGGAAGAATTTCAGGGACAATATTTTTTCCAAATATGGTTAATAAGGAATTTGTAGGGATGTGATGGCTTTTTGTTGTAGAATCATATTCAGTACTATTCCCATACCCAAAGATATTCAGGTTATTAAAACCAATATAATAGGATTCAAAATTATTTTCTATATTGATTTTTATTCCATTGTAGTTAGTCGTACGACTATATTTAGGACGTTCCGGTATTCCCGCCCAAAGATTTGTAAGAGGGTCACCAAATATATTCCTCATGCAGAAGTCGCTCAATGACATGCTAGCGGTAGTTAGTCCAATCGCGTTTATTTCGCTGCAAATAATAGATTTTCTGTATTGATTCTTACTTTTACATGCATCCTCGAGAGTTTTGTAAAAACAATTCATAGCGGTTCCCCAATTTTGACTTTCACGTGTATTACCCATAAGTAATACACCACCATATTTCCCTCCTATAAGATAAGACTCTCCAAAATTTAATTTGACAGTATAGTTTTTAAATTGATCAAATGGAATGAGCGTACAAGAATTACTAAAATACCAGCCAGGATATTGGTAATTCGTAAGATTGTTAAGACCATTGCCTGATTCAGACAAATGATACCAACTTTCATTCTCTAGAGCTAATAACCCATAAGAGTATTTCTCATCGGCAATCTCTATTTCGCTTACTCCTACACCTCCTGGATTACCATGTCCGATGAAATTATGTATCACTGCCGGGAATCTATTAATTTCTTGAACGACCTTTCCCCCAGTTATGTATTGACCTTCGTAAGCTGACATATCCAATAAGTTACCGTCATCAAAAAGATTTAGGAAGGGGCGTAACACATTATTATTATATCTTGAGAGCATATTCCCATTTTGTCGTGTCAATATTCCTTTACCTAGATAGCTTAGGTCAGTCTTATCGTATTGGTATTCGTAAATAAACATTTTTTCGACGAAATTTCTTATATCCTGAGAGGAATTTACTGGAAGTCGGCCTACAAATACTTCCGGATATCTATCCTGACTATAATTTAATGGAAATTTACCACTAAGTGATAAAGTCCAAGTTGTATTCAAATCGCTAAAGTAGATATCAGTAGGTATGTCACCCATGTATCGGATGGGCATTTCAGGATATTTACCAGCTAATAGTAAATATTGAAGACCATTTACAGTATATTGATTCCGAATGAATGCACGCAGTTTGCTGGCATCATCGTTAACGTTCGTTAGAGGATCGCCTGTGGCATTAGGGTTAATTACATCTTCTAAAGCGAAAATATTTGTGGTAAAGCCTTTGTTAGCCCATATAGCCTCTAAAGGACGAAGATCTTCAATAAATCGACGTGGTGTAATTATAGCATATTCGTTTGTGCCAATACGTCCACCAGTACGATGAATTATTGTGTCTGATTTATAAAAGGAGTTAATATCTGATGCATTTTCAACAATACAAGAGATTTCGGTTAGAATATCTTCTGTATTTTTATGATTGATTGTGTTAATTATATTGGTATCTATACCTGTAGAGTATGTCCAAGTGAGGTCTAATTTGATTTTCTGGCTTACAGACACCTTGTCGTGATCTGGAATAGGGATGCATGGAAGAATTTGAATTGTAATTATTTTGTATTTTCCATATAAATAGCCAATATTTGATATGACTGCATGCGGATTATTGGTACTTGCGATAGCTATGGGATTTTCAAAGTAATTGTTCCATTTTTTATCATGCAGAGTAATGTCCTTATTTCTCAACTCAATAAAGCTCTCATTTTCAGTGGTTACATTTAGTTTGAATGACAAAGCATTGGCAGGAACCAAGTAATTTATTTGTTTTACAGGAAGTGCGATTATGCTATTGATCGCAATCTGTTGTAAATCAGGATATTCTATTGATGCGATGGTATCGCCGTTGATGTTCAAGCTTTCTGAAAGCTTGAAAGCTGATAGGGTAAAAGAATCGGTGCGACTTATTTGACTAATGATTGTATTAGTAATAGAAAGCAAAAATGCTAAAATTAGAATGAACTTTTTCATAGAATAAAATTATGCATTTATTTCGCAAATATACATTACGAAAAGATGTAATACAAGAGGAAAGGATGTTTTTTGATATATTTTAACAAAGTTTATGGGATAAGTAACTATTCAGGTAACTACTCAGGTATCAAGATCAGTAGATTAGTGTGCCATCCGTTATAAAAA
>CAMWNG010000070.1 GCA_947175575.1 uncultured Bacteroidales bacterium
CAGCACATGCTCACGCATCTGCCGGCCGGACATATTTGGTACATATCCACATAAGGCGCCTACCGTTGTCTCATTCTTGACGAAGATTGAAATTTTCCAGATTTCAGAGTGTCAAGAAAGAGCGTCGAGTAAACGCTTTTTTATTATGTCTTTGCAGCACCCACCCTACTTGAACCCTTGACCGGGGCCTCCGCGGGGCGGTCTGCAATTGCAAAGTTAGTGAATTTTCTGATAATTCGAAAATAATCAGCTGAAAAACCGCGAAAATTTAACAAAAGGGGCGCCGCATCCACGGAGCCGGATGGAAGGGAGGCGCAGACGTCCCGGATGCGCGGGTGTAGACGGATGGGGGATTTTCGTCGGGTTGGATCGGTCGGATTGGCAGGCGCGCCCGGGACGTTCGCGCGTCCCTTCCCCATACGCTTTTGGCGTATGGGGTTACTGTAGATCGGTGTCTTGCAGACACGGCGCGAGGGATTTTTGGTCGGGTTGGCAGGCGCATCCGAGACGTCTGCGCGTCCCTTTTTGGTCGGGTTGGCAGGCGGGACGGTTTGGGGCTAATAGGTGGTTTCTTTTTTCGCCAAAAGGATTAGCTGATCCTGATTTAGTGACTTGCGCGGAATGAGAAGGAAATCCGTGACAGCGGGGCCGACGGTAACCACGACCATAGCCCTGCGAAATTCGGTGCGTACGACAGGACACCGTTCTATTTCTACGAAGCGGACATCGTCTGTATCTTCATGTCGCTCGATTTTCAGAATACGAAGCATGTCGTCGCCGGTGAATTCAATAGCTTCAGCCGTGGAACGCCGCGCCATCGACGGGTGGGCCGTATAGCGCAGGATAACCATAGTCATCACCATAGGATAGACGATGAACAAAAGCATCAGCCCGACGACAGCCCAGCGCCAGTCCGCCATCAAGCCGGCGCCAATCAGCGCCAGCGGGAGGGTAATCAACCACCATAGCCGCCCTGCCATGCGGGCGGCTATGTGGTGAAGATAAGCCGTTGGGCTCGATTTGAATTGTCCGGAAAGACTCACTGTCAGTCTTTGGCGGGAGTCTTGACGTCGGTCTGAGGGATGATTCCGTCGCGGCGCATGAGAGCGTCGATCGTGGCATCCTGACCGCGGAAACGGCGGTAGAGCTCGCCGGGGTCTTCCGAACCGCCGCGTTCGAGGATATTGGTGCGGAACTTATCGGCGGTTGCCTTGTCGAAGATACCGTTCTGCTTGAAATAGTCGAAAGCGTCTGCATCGAGCACCTCAGCCCATTTGTAGGAATAATAACCTGCGGCATAACCGCCGGAGAAGATGTGGGAGAACTGGGGCGATACCATAGCTCCGGGCTGAGGCTCGAAGATCTGCACGGATTCTACGGCAGCGTTCTCGAAATCGGCGGCATTGTCCACCGGCTCTTTGGCTGTGTGCCAGGCCATGTCGAGGAAGCCGAACATCAGCTGACGCATGCAGGCGTACGCGGCGCCATAGCGGCTCGAGGCCACCAGGGCGTCAATGAGCTGCTGCGGGATGGCCTCGCCGGTCTGATAGTGGCGGGCGAAACCGTCGAGGAATTCCTTTTCGGTCAGATAATTTTCGTTGAACTGCGAGGGGAGTTCGACAAAGTCGCGGTAAACACCGGTACCGGAGACGGAAGAATAGTGGCATTTGGACAACAGGCCGTGGAGGGCGTGGCCGAATTCATGCAGGAATGTCTCCACTTCGTAGGGCGTGAGCAGTGAGGGGGTGTCGGCGGTGGGTTTGGTAAAGTTCATAACGATGGTCACCTGCGGACGATGGTCTACGCCTTCCTCGTCGACATACTGTTCGCTGAAGTTGGTCATCCATGCTCCGGGACGTTTGGATGCGCGCGGGAAGAAGTCTGTGTAAATCACACCGATGAAATTGCCGTCTGCATCGGTCACATCGAACGCCTTGACATCAGGATGATACACCTGAATATCGGGATTTTCGGTGAAATTAAGTCCGTACAGGCGTGTTGCGAGTCCGAATACACCGTTGATGGTGTTGTTAAGTTCGAAATAGGGCCGCAGGGCTTCTTCGTCGAAAGAATATTTCTGAGCCTTGAGTTTGTTGGAATAATATGAATAGTCCCAGGGGTTAATAGTCACAGGTTTACCTTCGAGTTCTGACGCGAACTGCTGGAGCTCGGCAAGTTCGGCCCGCATGGGGTCAGTATAGGCGTCGCGGAGGCTGTTGAGTAGGTTGTAGACACCTTCAGGAGTCTTAGCCATCGTGCGTTTGAGCGAATGTGACGCGTAGTCGGGACTGCCGAGCAGCACGGCGATCTGACGGCGCACCTCGGCGATGCGTTTCATGATTTCGACATTATTGTACTCACCGCTCTGGTTGCGGCCTGAATAAAGGCGCCACATCTTTTCGCGGAGATCGGGGCGACTGCTGTATTTCATGAATGCCATATATACGGGCTGGTCCATGGTGAACCGATACTTGCCTTCGAGACCCTTCTCCGCGGCGGCTTCGGCAGCTGCGTCTACAGCGCTACGGGGCAGCCCTTCGAGGTCAGATTCCTCAAGCACGAGTTCATAGCTGCCCATGTCCTTGAGCACATTCTGTCCGAATTTGGTAGTCAGTTCGGACAGTTCGGCAGAGAGGCGGCGGTACTCTTCGCGGTCCTTGCCTTCGAGTGTCGCGCCTTGCTGAGCGAAAGAGTCATACGTACGCTGCAGCACAGTCATCTGTTCGGGCGTCAGATTGAATTTGTCGCGCATGTCGTACACCTGTTTAACACGCTGCCACAGGAGTTCGTTAAGCACGATTGAGATGGAATAGTCGCTGAGTTTCTGCGAAGCCTTCATGGCGGTTTCCATCATGGCATCGGAAGAGTTGGCCGACAAGAGGGGATAGAATACGTTGAGCACACGATTGAGATCTTCGCCCACACGTTCGAGGGCGACAATGGTATTTTCGAAATCGGGCATAGCGCGGTTTTTCACGATAGCGTCGATCTCCTGACGTGCGATCTCGAGGCCGCGGTCGATGGCTTCCTCGTACTGTGAGTCGGAGATAGATTCGAAAGGAGCCGTACCGTGCACAGTGTCGAACGGCTTGAAGAACGGATTTTCTGCTTTAGCCATGATTGCAAGCATGATGAGGAGGGTTGATAAAAATAGTCTCATTGATGTGGAGTATTATTTGTCCTGTTTTGATATTGCGAAAGTTGTGAGAAGCGGATAATGGTCGCTCGCCCGTGAACCGCCGCGCACCATACGCAGCGGACGCAGAGCTCCGCGGTAGAGCACGTGGTCTATACGGAAATAGAACCGGTTGGCATTGAATGTTATCATCGGTCCGAATCCGACCTCGGTGTACACTTGTCGGAATCCGATGTTTTCCAGACGGTTAATCACGTAGCTGCCGGGTACATCGTTGAAATCTCCCGCGACTATTATGTTCGGACCGCCGTAATGGGCTATCAGCTGTTCGAGGCGTTCGGTGTCGGCCTGTCTGAGCACAGCGGCTTCGTGAACTTTGGTAAGGAGCGATTTCCGCACCTGACTGATCGTGGATTTCAGTTCCTTGACTTTCTCGGCGTCTTTGATATCCGTGATCTCGCGGTAAAGCGACTTGTCATCGCCGGAGAGATTATACGACTGCAGATGAAGGTCGAACACCGTTATCGGCGTACCCCTGACATCAACCCTGAAAACAGCTATTTCAGCCGTCGGTTTCACCAGGTCGTCGGATCCGGCCGATTTGCTGCGCAGGGCCGCCGCCATCTCGGCTTCGCCGGTGTGTACCACAGTCACCGGAAATTTCGACATTATCATCTGCGAACGTCCATACATTATAATATATGGGTACAGGGCATGGAGTGAATCCACCTGTTCGGGGGTAATGTGTTTCGGGCCGCTCACCGCCGGCGACACAGCTTCCTGAAGGCTCACGATGTCGGCGTTCGTACGCATTATGTAGGACAGAGTGGTATTCACGTCGCCGTCATAATTTCCCGTAAGGTCGTTCAAATTCGCCACGTTATATGTCAGGAAAGTGAAACGCTGCGACGCGGGATAGTCCTTGGGCGAAGGGGTGCTGAAATTCAGTGGGCTGTACTCCAGTATAGGATGCAGACATCCGATCCATGTCACCAGTGCCAGCAGCAATGGCTTGCGGTAAGTGAATGCAGACAATACCGTCAGCAGAATCAGTGCGATCAGCCAGCCCGGAAAGGTCATGGGAGGGAAAGCGACCCACTTTACTGAGGCGGGAGCTATATGTCCTGAGAACCCGGATATGAACATTCCCGCCGAGACCACGGCCATCAGAAGCCACAAAAATATTCTTCCGGCCTTTCGCCATCCGCTCACGGTCGATTTCACCTGCTTCTTGAACCGCTTGCGTGATGCCTTTCGGGAGGCTCCGGATTTCGGGTTACTTTTGGGCGCATTCGAACGGCCTCGCCTCTGTCCTGTGGCACGGGCGATGATCTCGGCGTCGGTGTCGCTCGTTTGCGGCTCACTGTCGGGCAGGTCTACATTTCGGATGTCGTCGCTCATAATCTTTCCGAATGGTTATGGTTGAACAGTTCGGCACGTTCGCCTTCGGTCAGGGAAGCATATCCGGACACACGCACCCGATCGAGAATAATGTCGCCTGATGTCTCTTTGCATGTTTTTTTTGATTTAGAGACAAAAGCCGCCGCTATAACACCGGCCAACCAGCCTCCGATATGGGCGGCCGCACCTCCGGGATTGAGCCCGAACACTCCGGCGGCCGACACGCATAGTATAATAGCCGATAAGGCCTGCCACGACAGTCGGAACGACCCGATACGTACGCCTGTCCGACCGGCTGTTATCACACATACAGCCAGAGCTATTATTCCGGCCGACGCGCCTTCGAGCCACGCGATGCCGGCCGATACTGCGGTAAAGATCGTGAAACAAAGACCACCGCACACGTTCCCGGCCATAAAGACGGCCAGCATGGCCGTCCCGCCGTACCTGCGCTCGAACCAGGTTCCGGCCAGAAGCAGCGTGACCACATTCACGGCCAGATGGGCCGGAGCCGTATGAACGAATCCGTATGTCAGCAGAGCCGTCAGCCGATAGTCGCCACCGGCTTCCAACGCCGGAAGAACCGGACGCAACAAATACACCGCCAGTATGACAGCGACTGGAATCCACGTCAGACATGCCCCTGCAAAAAAATCAATAACCTTACGCATGGGCATCAGAAGAACCAATGGTTGTTGAACACACCTTTCTTTTTCCAATACAGAATAAGAGCGACGCCGGCTATCATGCCGCCGAGGTGGGCGAAATGTGCGACATTGTCAGACACAGATCCCAGTCCGAGACTAAGTTCGAGAAGGCCGTAGCCGATCACCATATATTTTGCCTTTATAGGCACCGGAATAAAGAACAGGTAAATCGGCTGATTGGGGAACAGCATGCCGAAGGCGAGGATGACGCCGTATATTGCACCGGACGCACCCACGACCGGTCCATTTACGAGCGAGTTTATCCGGCCCAGGGTAGGATCGGCAAAATTATAGTTATTCTGCATCAGCTCCCAGCCTTTATTTATTATTTCGTTCCACTGCTCGGGATTGAACATGTCGTGATATGTGCTGAGCGTAACGGCGAAGGCCCCCAACTGCACAAGTGCCGCGAAAAGGCCGCAGGAGATGTAGTAGAACAGGAACCGTTGCGATCCCATGGTACGCTCTATTATGCCACCGAACATCACCAGCGCGAACATATTGAAAAACAGATGTGCAAAGCTCGCATGCAGGAACATATAGCTGAACAGCTGCGCCAGATTGAAGCCGGGCGATGTGAAATAATGGAGCGCACACCAGCGGGTCAGAGAGTTGTCGAGCACAGGCACGAACGCCATCGCAAGCCAAATGATGGTACACAGGATGGTGAGGTTCTTGACCACAGGGGGCATATTCTGTATCAGTCGTTGAAACATCTGCTGTCTTAATCTGAAATTGGTATATAATTTAATGTGCAAAGTTAGAAAATTTCCCCGAGATACATCTATCGTCGGCTGTTAAAAAAGTTTATCTGCCGAATCAACCATATTACTTCAATTTTTATTACCTTTGCAAAATAATGAATCGTGAAAAAGAAATATTTAGAGTAACCTTGGTAGGCAGTATCGTAAACGTACTTCTTACCGTATTCAAGTTTGTTGCCGGAATCGTCGGACGAAGTTCTGCAATGACAGCCGATGCTATTCACTCGCTGTCCGATCTCCTGTCTGACGCCGTGGTAATGATTTTCGTAAAACTTTCGGGACGGCCTGTCGATTCCGATCACGATTACGGACACGGTAAATACGAGACTCTCGCCACCATCATCGTGGCTCTGATGCTCGCAGGTGCCGGATTATGGCTCGCAATCGCCTCAGCCGCGGATATCTTCGCCGGCCTTAACGGAGCCGAATTACCTGAGCCCACTATGCTTGCTCTGGTGGCTGCCGTGGCATCGGTTGCAGCAAAGGAGGGTTTGTACCGATGGACGATTTACCGCGAGCGACGCATTAACTCGCCCCTGCTGGTAGCCAACGCATGGCATCACCGTTCTGACGCCCTCACATCCGTTGCCGCTATCATAGGCATTTCGGGAGCCATGTTCCTCGGAGGAAAATGGAGACTGCTTGACCCCGGCGCGGCTTTCGTGGTGAGCTGGTTCATCCTGGCTGCCGCATGGAAGCAATGCAAGCCGGCCATCGACATTCTGCTCGAAAAGGCTCTGCCGCCGGAAACGAAGGACCATATTCGCAGAATAATCCTCGAGACTCCCGGAGTGAAGGCCATGCACCATCTGAGGACACGGAATATTGGACCGGGAATCGCCATCGAATGTCACATCAAGCTCGATCCGGACATAAGTCTGCGTGATGCACACGAAATCGCCTCACAGGTGGAAAAACGTCTGCGCGCTGAATACGGACGAAAAACGCATGTCGGAATCCATATGGAACCGTATTGAGATGCGGCGTCCATGGACTTCAACGGCCTCGATATTCACTATTTTTAAATTTGAAGTTTACAAATTATTTGGCTGAGTCGCAATTTTTTGCTACCTTTGCACCTTGAAAATCAATTTTCAAAGTATGCCTGACAAAGCCATAGATTATATTTTTGAGGCTTCATGGGAGGTCTGCAACAAGGTGGGCGGAATATATACGGTGCTGTCCACTAAGGCTAAAAACCTTCAGAAGCGTCATAAAGACCATATAATTTTCATCGGTCCGGACGTCTGGACTCCCGAAAATCCCTCACCAGACTTCACTGAAAGCGACACCCTGCTCAAGAAATGGCGCGAGACGGCCCTGCTGCCTGAAGGTCTCTGCATCCGTGTCGGTCGTTGGGATATTCCCGGCAAGCCTATAGCCATTCTGGTGAAATTCGATGCCTTTTACGCATCGAAAGACGCTTTCTACGGGCATCTGTGGGAACGCTGGGGCGTAGATTCCCTGCATGCTTACGGCGACTATGACGAAGCATGTGCATTCGGTCGCGCAGCTGCGGAAGTTATCTGCAGCCTTGTGGAATTTTTCGGCGAAAAAGCCGCGCGTTCGGTCGCCCATTTTGACGAATGGACCCTCGGCACCGGCCTGCTTACGGTGAAAGAGAAGCTTCCGCAGGTGGCCACAGTATTCACTACTCATGCCACCAGCATCGGCCGCAGCATCTGTGGCAACGGAAAGCCTCTCTATGATTATCTGAGCGCATACGACGGCGATCAGATGGCACGTGAGCTCAATATGGAATCGAAACATTCGCTCGAAAAGACAGCCGCCCGGAATGCCGACAGCTTCACCACAGTGAGTGATGTCACAGCACGCGAGGCCGCTCAGCTCTTGGAGCGCACTCCTGACGTTGTCACCCCCAACGGTTTCGAACCCGGCTTCGTCCCCGCGAAATCAAAATTCCGCGCTGTGCGTAGTGCGGCCCGCGAACGCATGTTGCGTGTGGCGAAAGCACTCACAGGCCTCGATTTCGGTAACGACACATTCATCGTGGCCACATCCGGACGTTGTGAATATCGCAACAAAGGCATAGACGTGTTCTGCGATGTGATCGCATCTCTGCGCGGCCGTG
This sequence comes from uncultured Bacteroidales bacterium, assembly GCA_947175575.1. GTDB lineage: Bacteria > Bacteroidota > Bacteroidia > Bacteroidales > Muribaculaceae > CAG-873. The sequence goes on from CAMWNG010000070.1 coordinate 8,101, forward strand.
CTCCGCGACGCGTGCTCGCATTCGTGATGGTGCCCGCATGGAGCGGCGAAGCCCGACCCGAACTCCGCGCCGCCATATCCGAAGGCAGCCGCTCGCAACTCCCGGACCCCGTGCTCACCCACATGTTGCATAACTACAACGAGGACCCCATCAACGCTCGACTGCATCAGCTCGGGTTTGCAGCCCCTGACCGCGATAGCTCCGTGACGGCTATATACGTACCCTGCTATCTTAACGGTCGCGACGGCATATTCGACCTGCCGTATTACGACATTCTTCCCGGAATGGATGCCACGGTATTCCCTTCCTATTACGAGCCTTGGGGCTACACCCCGCTGGAGAGCGTGGCTTTCGGCGTACCTACTGTCACCACATCCCTCTCAGGATTCGGACAGTGGATCGCCTCCACTACCGACAACACATTCGAATCGGCGGGCGCCGTTGCTGTGCCACGCACCGATTCAAATTACTCCGACGTCGTCCGGCGCATAACCGATGACCTCGTGAATCTAATGACACTCGACGAAAATCAGATCAAGGAAATATCTGAGGCCGCCCGGCGCACCGCCGAGCGCGCCGACTGGGCCAACTTCATGCCTATGTATGACGAAGCCTACAGAATCGCCTTGGACAAACACAATAAGTAAAAACATTTCTAAAAGGTAAATTATATCAAAATGAAACTTCCGGTTAGCAAGACCAACGCGCCCGTATGGCGCGACATTACCGTCAAGGCCGAACTGCCCGCTCAGCTCAAGCCCCTCGACGAAATGGCCCGCAACCTCTGGTGGGTCTGGAACAGCGAAGGCAAATCATTATTCCGCGACCTCTCGCCAGCACTCTGGCGCTCAACTGGCGAAAACCCCGTCATGCTCCTTCAGCAACTCCCCTCGGAACGCATCGACGAAATCATCGCCGACAAAGACATGATGGACCGCATCGCACTGGTTTACAAACACATGCGCGAATACCTCGCGAAACCCATGCGTAAGGACGTCCCCTCCGTTTCATACTTCTCTATGGAGTATGGCCTCTGCAACTGCCTCAAGATTTACTCCGGTGGTCTCGGCGTGCTCGCCGGCGACTACATCAAGGAAGCTTCCGACTCATGCGTCGATATGACCGCGGTCGGCTTCCTCTACCGTTACGGCTATTTCACACAGACCCTCAGCGTTGACGGTCAGCAGATAGCCAAATACGAACCCCAGAACTTCCATCAGCTCCCCATCGACCAGGTTCTCGATGACAACGGTCATCCCCTCGTGATCGAAGTGCCCTTCCCAGGCCGTGTCGTTTACAGCCATGTATGGCGCGTGAACGTGGGCCGCATGAAGCTCTATCTTATGGATACCGACTTCGACGCCAACTCCGAATTCGACCGTCAGATCACCCATCAGCTCTATGGTGGCGACTGGGAAAACCGCATCAAGCAGGAATACCTCCTCGGCATCGGCGGTGTGCTCATGCTCAAGAAACTCGGCATCCGTTCGCAGCTCTATCACTGCAACGAAGGTCACGCTGCACTGCTCAACCTCCAGCGTCTCGTCGACTATGTTCAGGAAGAACACCTTGACTTCAACGTGGCTCTCGAACTGGTGCGCGCATCTTCGCTCTACACCGTACACACCCCTGTGCCCGCAGGACACGACTACTTCGACGAAAGCCTCTTCGGCAAGTATATGGGCGAATATCCCGCCAAACTCGGCATCTCTTGGCATGAACTCATGGACATGGGACGCGAGAATCCCGGCACTCAGGAACGCTTCTCTATGAGCGTGTTCGCACTCAACACCTGCCAGGAAGCCAACGGCGTTTCCAAGCTCCACGGAATCGTTTCGCAGAAGATGTTCTCCGGCATCTGGAAAGGCTACACTTGGGAAGAGAGCCACGTAGGCTATGTGACCAACGGCGTTCACATGCCCACCTGGGCCGCTTCCGAGTGGAAAGAATTCTACCGCGAGAAACTCGGCGAAAAGGTATTCGCCGACCAGTCCAACCCCGAGGCTTGGCGCGGCATCTTCGATGTGCCCGATGAAGAAATCTGGAACATGCGTTGCCAGCTCAAGAACAAGTTCATCAAGTTCGTAAAACGCGACTTCCAGGAAAAATGGCTCGCCAACCAGGGCGATCCCTCCGCCGTGCTCGAAGTTCTTGACCGCATCAACCCCAACGCGCTCATCATCGGCTTCGCCCGCCGCTTCGCCACATACAAACGCGCACACCTGCTCTTCACAGACCTCGACCGTCTGGCCAAGATCGTCAACAACGAGCAGTTCCCCGTGCAGTTCGTATTCTCCGGCAAGGCCCACCCCGCCGACGGCGCCGGACAGGACCTCATCAAACGAATCACCGAAATCTCCCGTCGCCCCGAATTCCTCGGCAAGATCATCTTCCTGGAAGATTACAACATGATCGTTGCAAAACGACTTGTCACAGGCGTTGACATCTGGCTCAACACCCCCACCCGTCCCCTCGAAGCATCCGGCACATCCGGCGAAAAGGCTGAAATGAACGGTGTTCTCAACTTCTCCGTACTCGACGGCTGGTGGTATGAAGGCTACCGCTTCAACGAACAGGCCGGTTGGGCTCTCACCGACAAGCGCACATTCACCGACCAGGCCCAGCAGGACAAACTCGACGCTGCCACCATCTATCGCATGCTCGAAAACGAAATCATCCCTCTGTTCTTCGAAAAGAACTCCAAAGGATATTCTCCCCGCTGGATCGAATACATCAAGGGCTCTATCGGCGACATCGCTCCCCACTTCACCATGAAGCGTATGATCGACGACTACATCGCCCGCTTCTATGATCCCGAAGCAGCCCGTTCCAAGAAGCTTCAGGCCGACGACTTCGCTCTCGCCAAAGAGATCGTTGCTTGGAAAGAACGCGTTGCTGCTGCGTGGGACGGCATCAAGGTGCTTGACGTCCGTCACACATCCGACATCGTCAATGGCGTTACCGGCGAACCCTACCGCGTCGAAGTGGTGCTCGACACCAACGGCCTCGGCAAGGACCTCGGCGTCGAACAGGTTATCTACCGCTACGAAGACGGTCAGGAACTCCTCGCAGGCAAGCCCCGCGAATTCAAGGTTGTTAAGGAAGAAGGCAATGTAGTTACATACGAACTCAGTGCCAAAGTCAAAGACGCCGGCCAGTTCCGCTACGGCTACCGCATCTTCCCCAAGAACCCCAATCTCCCCCACCGCATGGACTTCGCGTTCACCCGCTGGATCTGATCTTAACTATCCATCATATATAAAGGGGCTGTGTCAAAATAGGCGCAGCCCCATTTGTAACATGCTGAAAAACATAAAACAAAGCCCTGACTTTCACAAGCCGGGGCTTTGTCATGTCAAAAAGTTTTTGTAACTTAGTGACATAAAAGAAATTAAATGTCAACAAAGTTACATACAAAATTTTATAATAACAATAGGCTGTTTCTGATGATTGATCCCAATGAGGAAATTTCTCAGAACGATCCCGTCCGTGTGATTGACGGCATAGTAGAAGGCCTTGATCTCAAAGAGTTCGAGAAATTGTATAAAGAGAAAGGCCGTTGTGCTTATGATCCGAAGATGATGCTCAAGATCATCCTGTATGCCTATATGAACAACATCTACTCGTGTCGCAAGATCGAGCGTCAGGTACAGCGTGACATTCATTATATATGGCTGGCATCGCAGGAGCGTCCCGACTTCGTGACTATCAACCGCTTCCGCAATCGGGTAAAGAACGAAATAAACAACATCTTCACCCAGGTCGTACTGCTGTTGGCCGACCGTGGTTTTATCACTCTTGATGTTGAGTATATCGACGGGACGAAGATAGAATCCAAAGCAAACAAATACACCTTTGTCTGGCGGAAGACCGTTGAAAAAAACCGTGCGAAGCTACAACAGAAGATACACATGCTGCTGCAGCAGATAGATGAGGTCATCGTACAGGACAAAGCCGCAGGATCTGATGTTGTTGAGTTTACCCCCGAGGCTCTGACCTCGCTTATCGGAGAGTTGAAAGACGCTCTGTCATCCGAACCGGTCCCGACAGACAAGGAGCAGAAGGAGGCACGCCGCGAGCAAAATAGACAGATAAAAGAACTGGAGAAACACCGCGACAAGCTTAAGGAATATGACAACCGACTTGAGCAAATCGGAGAACGCAACTCCATGTCAAAGACCGATCCCGACGCAACTTTCATGCGCATGAAAGAAGATGCCATGAACAACGGCCAGACCAAACCCGGATACAACCTGCAGATATCCGCTGAGAACCAGTTTATCACCGACTTCGCTCTTTTCCCAAACCCTACCGACACACTTACCCTGATACCGTTTTTCAACTCATTCCTTAAACGCTACGGGCATCTGCCGTCGGTGGCTGTAGCCGACTCAGGCTATGGTTCCGAAGAAAACTACCGCTTTATGGATCAGGCCGGTATGGAGGCTTACGTCAAGTACAACCGATTCCACATCGAACAGCGTCCCCGGTACAAACCCAATCCGTTCCATCACGACAACTTCCACTATAACGCCGATCAGGATTACTATGTCTGTCCGCTGGGGCAGCATATGAACCGCATCGGAACATCGTGCTCAAAGACAGCAAGCGGATATCGCAGTGAAAGCGCCATATATCAGGCTCAGAACTGCAAAGGATGTCCGCTACGCCGCCTTTGTTACAGGGCCAAAGGCGACAAACGTATCATAGAAGTCAACCACCGACTGAATCAATACAAAAGGAAGGCTCGTGAGCTACTCTCTTCCGAAGAAGGACTCAGGCAGAGGGGACGTCGATGTCACGGCTCTTTCATTTAAGATTTCGTCTCCTTTTCAGGAAATGGGTTATTTTAT
>CAMWNG010000071.1 GCA_947175575.1 uncultured Bacteroidales bacterium
TTTTCACCCCCGTCTTTCCCTTTCCACAAAAAAAACCCCCCCCCACCAAAAAAAATAAATAAAACAAAAAACACCGCGCCGCCCCCCCCCACCTCCCCCCCCCCCCCCGCTACTCGTATCTATCTAATCTTATTCTGTCGGGCGACATAAGCGTCCGAGCATGAATGTAAGCGACGCGGTGCCGTCCATTGTAGGTTCGTTGGTGGAATAGTCTGAATAATCATCGTGGTAGACCACACGCGAATTCTGATAAGGAGCGAAACGATCCTCATTACGCAGATGCACACCCCAGAGCGAATTGAATTTTGATGCGTAAATGGGACCGTCGACCAGTCCGCCCACAAGATTATCGCGTCCGGGACGGCCTCCGACCGTGAGATCTGTCATTGCAGAATGAGGGTCCAGCGGCGAGGGAACGCCGCAGTCGGCCGGCATGATGATCATGGTCTGCCCCCAGGGATTGAGTCCGAAAAGCCAGTCGCGTGCCGCAGTCTCAAGTTCACGATAAGTTTCGTCGCCCGTGGCTTCGCGATACAGCATTGCCTGAGTCACCAGGGCTACCGCAAGATTATTCGAGCACCAGATGAACGGCAATCCGCACATGAAGGCATTATCCTGAGCCTTATCGGCAACCCGTCGAAGTCCGCTGCGCATGTTGCGAACGAACTCTTTACCTGCATCGCCACCGGCACGCGCCAGTTCGAGATGTCCGAGATTAATGAAGGGATACCACTGGTAATGATGGGCTGAGTCGGCACCCATCCATGGTGTAACCGGTTCGAGGCGACCATAATTCACTGCATCGAGAAGATATGCGGCGTCGCCGGTGGCACGATAGCGCGCCATTGCTGCCAACTCCATATCATCGGCCCAGTTATCCTCTTCATAATAATAAGGTGATACGGTCGAAGTGGTCTGACAAGCACCGGGATTCGCCTTACCCACTTCGTAGGCCACACTCGAACGGCGTGCGAGTTCTGATGCAAATTCGGGATCGATTCCTGCGAATATCTCGCTTCCGAGGCCGAATGATGATGCGAATTTACCCACGCTCGATGCAAGCCCCCAACTTTCGTTTTTATATTTCGACAGTCCGGCCGGATGCCCGAGACACGGGTACACCGGACGTGCACCGCCCGCGCCCCAGCCGTAGTCCACATTGTCGCCGGACGGTATGCCACCGTAGCGATGGTCACGATCATCTGCTATCTGGTTGAGGAAGAGAGTGTCTGAAGGATTCATTTTCATCATCCATTCGAGACCCCAGCGGGCTTCGTCGAGAATATCAGCCACTCCGTTAGCACCGGGAAGTCCGGCCGCATCATATTCATCCGCCCATATGCCGGGATTCTCACGGTAGGCGAACAACATCTGATACACCGTATTGGCCGATGTGGTGAGATATTGCAGATAGTCTGAAGCGTCATGCCATCCGCCGGTGACATCGACATGTGTGCCGTCAAGATCGCCGGCGAGCACAAGAATACCGTCGTGCTCATGGCATTTTTCATTATGAGCGGGATTAAAGCCACATCGCTGCTGACGCAGATACACCAGCGGTAATTCGTTCAAATTCAGACGCGAATAAGCATCCGCACCAATATAAAGAGGGGTGACTTGAGCCACTTTTCCGTCCAGTTTCGCTGTCAGAACATACTGTCCGGGGGTCTGCACGCTGCTGAAATAAATGCGCGCTGCATGTTTCAGCGGTTCCCAGGCAGGTGCGACCACAACCGAATCTACCATAACGATTCCCGCATCCGGCGAAGCGAGTTCGAAAGTCATTCCGGCCGGATCAGTGTCACCTATATAAACGGCCGTCTTTATGTCATCCGGCAGATAACCGACCTGATTTACCCTCAGGGCATCCGCTGCGACTGACGGCAGGGCTGTAGCCGCGACCGCCATCATAATCAAATAGTGTTTCATAATATTGTGTGTAAGGTTTATTCAGACAGATGTTAGAGCAATGTTTCAGACGCAAGCAGCATCAGAACGGCGAGTGGAGCGACGGCGAGAAACGAATCTATACGGTCGAGCACTCCACCGTGTCCGGGAATCAACGTACCGGAATCCTTAACTCCGCATTTACGCTTGATGAGTGACTCGAACAGGTCTCCGAAAGTGGAGGCTACACTCACCACGGCACCGTAGCAGCCGGACGTCACAGGATTGAGTCCGGAGACAAAAGCATACACTACCGACGCGACGATGCAGAGAGCGAATCCACCCCAGAATCCCTCCCACGTCTTTTTGGGCGAGAGGCGTTCGCACAGTTTATGACGGCCGAAAGTGCGTCCGCTGAGATACGCACCTGTATCGTTCAGCCATATAAGGACGAATGAAACAAGCATGACCGAAATAACGATATTCCGATTCAATGCCCATGAGATTATATAAGCCGTATTTACCATCAACAGCGGCAGACCTACATATATCAATCCGAAGAACGCGCCTGCCACCTGACGCAGGGTGTTATCGCCCTTCTGACCCACAGCCGCAATCATCCTCACCGGGATATATAGCGCCGCCAGCACGATCAGTATCATAAATGCAGTGTCATTCCCCGCTACAAATGTCATATACGGCAGAAGAAGCACAACCGCGAAAAACAGCAGGTCTAGATATTGTGCGACCACCGAGCCTCGGCTTTCCGTCCCGTTAAACATCTTCACCACCTCGTTTATGCCGATGACTCCGAAAACTCCGGTCAGCAATGTGAACCATCGGGGTCCGAAAATTATGCAAAGCACTATCACGGCTACATATACCGAGCCTGAGATGGCTCTAAGAAGCATGTTGTTCATGTCAGTCAGTTTAATAGGGTAAAAATATCAGATCATACGGTGACCTGTGCCGGAACTTTTGAGTTCTTCATCAAGTGACGGATGTTCGGAAGGACGTGTGCCGGTGTGCGCATCGTTGATTTTCATTCTCACCTTCATCTGATCGAATCCTTTACCGTACACGCCGTTGACATTCGCCTGAGATATGAACGCATCCTGATCGATGCTTTTGATTATGCGGAAGATATGCACGCTCTCGAGCTTTCGTGCCATTACAAGAAGCACCTTCACCTCCTGCTTGGCATACCATCCCATACCCGAAAGGATAGTGCAACCGCGGTGAGCCTCGTTATTGATGGCCGTGGCGATCTCCTGCCAGCGTTTGGAGATAATGAAGAACTGCACGGCCTGACGGCTGCTGTTGATCATCAGGTCTGCCATGTAAGAACACATGAACAGCACAATGAAACCGTACACCACTGTGTCTATCTTGTGAAAAATCAGATAAGAAGACGAAATGATACACATGTCGACATAAATCATCATTCGTCCGATGGTGAGGTTCGTATGCTTGGCCACCATCGCGGCTATAATGTCTGTGCCGCCCGATGACCCTCCGTGTACGAAAGCCATACCTATGCCGATACCTGCCAGGATGCCTCCGATGACCGAACTCAGGAATGGGTCAAGGTGAAAGATGTCGCCGCACAACGGAATCGTGATGCCCATCATCAGCGATATCATCGTCGCCCCGAAAATAGTACCTATCACGAACTGTTTGCCCACAACCTTATATGCTATGGCGAGCAGAATGAGATTCAATGCATAGTTAGCCACAGCGATAGGCAAGCCTGTAGTAAAGTAAAGAATGGTGCAAAGGCCTGCCAGACCTCCGATGACTATGTCATGCGGCAGGATAAAGGCTGAGAATCCGAACGCGTAAATCGTCACCCCGAGGGTGATGAAGAAATAGTCCTTTAAGGTACGGAGAATTTTCTTGTGGTCTACCGTCATGTCAGTGTCAGGGCGAATGTAATGATTAGCGCACAAAATTACTAAAAAATTTCGGTAATTGGAAAGGTTGTGAGAGTCTAAAAATTTTTTCACATCTTTTTTGGCCCGACGTAGGGCAAATGTAGTTTTATTTGTGTAATTTTGCACCTCAATAGCACCCGCAGTCACCAATGCGGATATACACATTCTACACTCTGAAAAAACTTCGATTATGCTTCTCGCTATATTTGACGCAGCATCATTTTTCCAATGGTTTGTGGATAATGCTTCATACCTGTTCGTATTCGTTTTCATGGTCATCGAAAGCTCTTTTATCCCCTTTCCGTCAGAAGTGATTGTACCTCCTGCAGCTTATCTCGCTGCCTCAAAGGACGATTTGAACATTTATCTCGTGGTGCTGGTTGCCACCGCCGGTGCTATTGTCGGTGCTCTGGTCAACTATTATCTGTCGTTATGGATTGGTCGTCCGTTGGTGTATAAGTTCGCCAACTCAAGGTTCGGCCATGCCTGTCTGATTGATGAAGCGAAGGTTAACCACGCCGAACAATATTTCGACCGCCACGGTGCTTTGTCCACGTTCATCGGGCGTCTTATTCCAGCCGTACGCCAGCTGATTTCCATTCCGGCCGGTCTGGCACGCATGAATATCGTCACGTTCATCGTATTCACCGGACTGGGCGCACTGGTATGGAACGGTATTCTCGGAGCTCTCGGATGGTGGCTGGCGCAATGGGTGCCTCTCGACCGCCTTTTCGCCACAGTCGAACAATATAACTCTTATCTGACTTACATAGGTCTCGGCATCGGTGTTCTGTGCGTGCTTTTCATAGCCTATCGCCTGCTGTTTGACAAACGGAAAGACTCTTCCTTGAAAAAATCCTGAAAATAATGATTATTGCCCCCTCTATACTTTCTGCTGATTTCGCATCTCTCGGCCGTGACATCGAAATGATCAACGGCAGTGAAGCCGAATGGATACACTGCGATGTGATGGACGGAGTGTTCGTCCCGAATATATCGTTCGGATTTCCGGTCATCAAATCTGTCGCACAGATGACTGAAAAAGTCATAGATGTACATCTCATGATTGTAAATCCGCAAAACTACGTCGGCGCCGTGCGCGATTGCGGCGCACACATAATGAATGTGCATCAGGAAGCTTGCACTCATCTTCACCGTACTGTCCAGGCCATCAAAAACGCCGGCATGAAAGCTGCCGTAACGCTCAATCCGGCTACACCTATTGTTATGCTCGAAGACATCATCACAGATCTGGATATGGTGCTTCTGATGAGTGTGAATCCCGGCTTCGGAGGTCAGAAATTCATTGACGGGATAGTCGACAAGACTCGTCGCCTGCGTTCCATGATCGCCGAGAGCGGCTCGAAAGCACTGATACAGATCGACGGAGGTGTCAATCTTCAGACAGCACCTGTACTGGCCGAGGCAGGCGCTGACGTGCTCGTGGCTGGCAGCGCTGTATTCGGTGCTCCGGATCCCGCCGCCATGATAGCCCGACTCAGGGCTTGCGGACGGTTATGACAATGCAGCCCTTTCATTTCCTCTCTTAATCTTTAACATCACATTTCTTTCCTCTCAATTTTCTTCAAAGTGGACAACATCGACCTATCAATGGATAATTTCGGACCCAAGAATCCGCGTCGCTCACCACGCGCCCGCACCCAATACGCAAGGGCGCCGCAGAGCGTTGCATCATCAGCTGACCGCACTGTAGAACGTGAGCGCCCGCGCCCGCAGCAACAGCGTCCCAAAAATCAGCACCCCGGGAAGAAACCTGCGCAGAACGGTCCGTCGCTCTTTGAATCCGTATCGGCATTTTTCCATAGTACGCGTACACGTCTGGCTCTCGCCATCACTCTGCTGATTCTATCAGTGGTCTGGCTTGTGGTAGCCATTAATTACTTCAAGACGGGAATCGCCGACCAAAGCCTCGCTTCCGGACTCGGAGTGTCACAGATGGCAGACGCACCCGAAGGGGTCGAAAATATCGGGGGTGCTGCCGGAGCCAAGCTCGCCCATATCCTTATGGTGGATGGGATAGGCATATCCTCGGTGGTACTCGTAATCTATTTCGGCGTACTCGCACTGAGTCTCTTCGGACTGGTTAAATGCAAGTTCTGGGCGTTCACTTTCAAATGCCTCTTTACGGCGATAGCCTTCTCGATAATTATCGGTCTGTTCACCTACAATACCGAGTCGGCCATTCATTGGGGTGGCAACCACGGACATTATGTCAACTGGTGGCTCATGCACATCGGCAGTGGTCTGCTCGCGCTGGCCGTCACCATTTTCCTTATAGGTATGCTCGCCGTGATGTATCTGGCTCAGCTTATAAGTTTCTACCGTAATGTCTCGGGCAGTGTACGACGTGCCCGTGAGGCCATGATTCAGGCGGCGGGAAAAGCTCGCAGCACATCTACCGAACTGGCTGATGTTCCTGATCATGAACCGCAGGAAACTCCCGCCGCTCCCCGAACAGTTGAGTCAAAATCCGCTACACCGGTTAGTCCTGTCCGAGCCGAACAATCGGCTCCCGCCGCCCCGGTGGTAGGTTTTTCTATCGACGACATCGAAGATTCCGTAGAGCCGGATCGTGTGGCTTCAACAGAAGAACCGGCCGAGGAAAAAGTGTCCATTTTCGATGAATTCCCTATTGAAGATGCCCCTGAGCGTCCTACGCAGTCGCATTCAGCTGTGTCCGAAAATGAGTCACCGATGCAGGCAGCTCCGGCTGCCGGAAATGCGGCTCAGAGCACTGTATCCGAACCCGAATTCGTGATTCACGACCCGGGCGAAGGGACAGACATTCCGCAGATCAAATCCGAAGCACTCGAAGAGACACCCGAGGACAAAATGCAACCGTATGACATCCGCGACGAGCTGTCCCGTTATAAGTTCCCTACCGCCGATCTTTTGATTGACCGTCCGATGAGTCTGGCTGCCGATTCCGAGGAGCAGGAGGAAAACAAGAATATGATTGTCAACACCCTGAGTTCGTTCGGCATCGGAATTGCAAAGATATCCGCGACAATCGGTCCGACAATCACCCTCTACGAAATAGTACCCGCCGACGGTGTTCGCATCTCACAGATCCGCAGTCTCGAGGACGATATCGCTCTGCAGCTTGCCGCACTCGGCATCCGTATCATCGCTCCTATTCCCGGCAAGGGCACCATCGGCATCGAGGTTCCTAACCGTGACCCGCAGACTGTGTCTATGTTCTCGGTCATCACTTCAAAGGAATTCCGCGACTGCAAGATGTTGCTTCCCATGGCTCTTGGTTCGACGATCAATAACCGCATTTTCGTGGCTGATCTCGCCAAGATGCCTCACCTTCTCGTGGCAGGCGCTACGGGTCAGGGCAAATCGGTCGGTCTTAACTGCATCATCGCATCTCTGCTCTACAAAAAGCATCCCGGCGAACTCAAATTTGTGCTTATCGATCCCAAGATGGTGGAATTCAGCCTTTACTCAAGGCTCGAGCACCACTTCCTCGCAAAACTTCCCGATGACGACGATGATGCCATCGTGACCGATGCTAACAAGGCGTTGAACACGCTTGCATCGCTCTGCGTGGAGATGGACAACCGATACGATCTCCTGAAAGATGCATGTGTCCGCACCGTTGAGGAGTATAACCGAAAATTCGCCGAACGACGTCTAAATCCGGAAAAAGGCCACAAATACATGCCCTACATAGTCATTATAGTCGACGAGTTCGCCGATCTCATCATGACAGCCGGAAAGGATATCACCCTCTATATCGCCCGTATCGCGCAGAAAGCCCGTGCTGTGGGTATGCACATGATCATCGCCACACAACGTCCCTCGACCGACATCATCACCGGTATGATCAAAGCCAACTTCCCCGGGCGTATAGCCTTCCGCGTGGCGCAGATGGTTGACTCCAAGACAATTCTCGACCGCCCGGGAGCCAACCGCCTCATCGGCCGCGGCGACATGCTTTTCTCACACAACAGCATGATGGAACGTGTGCAGTGCGCGTTTATCGACACTCCCGAAGTGGAGGGCCTTGTCGACTTCATCAATAAACAAGTCGGCTATCCTTCTGCCTATCTGCTCCCCGAGCCACCGGTCGAAGGCGCGTCCGGTGCCATAGCCCCGGGCTCAGTCGACCTTTCCAAACGCGACGAATTGTTCGACGACTGCGCCCGATTTGTGTCTCAGAATCCGACAGCTTCCACATCACTGCTCCAGCGCCGTTTCGGCATCGGCTATGCCAAAGCCGGCAAAATCATGGACCAGCTCGAGGCGGCCGGAATTGTCGGACCCGCGCTCGGACAGAAACCCCGTGCGGTGCTGATCGACTCGTTCGGCATAGAGGATGTGCTTCGCGCCCTTTGAACCATTTGGCTGTTATCAGCGTTTTGCAGTTATGAAACATACTATATATATAATATGTGTAGCGGCGATGATGCTTCTGTTCGGAACTGCATCGCTCAAAGCCGCGGAGACAGCCGACGGAATGCTCCGCGCATGTGCCGCGAAAATTAACGCTACACCGTCTGTTTCCTTCAAACTTACGATGACTGCGGATAACCGTACATCTCACCCTACCCTCATTGTATCCAAAGATAAATATCGCCTCAGCAGCCCGGAAATGGAAGTGTGGTTTGACGGCAGGACGATGTGGGTCTATATCTCTTCGACACGTGAGGTGACTATCTCCGAACCCACTGCGGCCGAACTTGCCGAATGTAATCCGATGTCGTTGTTGAACGGATACGCGGCACAATATGCCGCCCGCGTGCCTGCCTCCACAAAAAACATGGTGGAACTTGTTGCGCGCAACAAGACCACGGCACTGCGCAAAGCCGTGATTGAAATAAACGGTGCCACCGGATTTCCGTCGCGCATCGATGCCACAATGGCAGGACAATCCACAGTAAAGATACGGATTGATTCCGCAACTGCCGGTAAAGCACTTCCGGCCTCCACTTTCATTTATGATCCGAAAGCATATCCCGCAACAGAAACTACTGATCTCAGATAACCTCATAACTATCATAAAAATATGACCACTACCAAATGCATCATCATAGGTTCCGGCCCGGCCGGTTATACCGCAGCAATATATGCCTCGCGTGCCAATCTCCAACCCATCGTGCTTGAAGGTATGGCTCCCGGTGGACAGCTCACCACGACAACCGAAGTCGAGAACTTCCCCGGCTACCCCAAAGGAATCACCGGACCGGAGCTTATGGCCGACCTACGCGCACAAGCCCAGCGTTTCGATGCCGACATTCGCTCGACAGTAGCTACTGCCGTCGACTTTTCGGAACGTCCGTACAAAGTGACCCTTGCCGACGGCGAAGTGATTGCCGCCGAAACCGTCATCATCGCCACCGGCGCGACCGCCCGTTATCTTGGCCTGCCTGATGAGCAGAAATATCTCGGCATGGGGGTTTCAGCCTGCGCCACATGCGACGGATTTTTCTACCGAAACCGCACGGTAGCAGTCGTAGGCGGTGGCGACACTGCCTGCGAAGAAGCCATTTATCTCAGCTCGCTGGCTGAAAAAGTCTATCTGATTGTACGACGCGGTGTCCTGCGCGCATCCAAGGTTATGCAGCAGCGCGTGTTCGAAAATCCCAAGATCCAGATTCTCTTTAATACGCAGACGCTGGGTCTGTTCGGCAACGATGTCCTTGAAGGCGCCCATCTCGTCTCACATGTCGGCACCGACAAGGAGGACAAGTTCGACATAAACATCGACGGTTTCTTCCTCGCCATCGGTCACGACCCCAACACCGCTATTTTCAAACCGTGGGTCGACACTGATGAACAGGGTTATATCAAACTCCACGGAGCCACAAGCCACACCAACGTGCCCGGAGTGTTCGCCGCCGGTGATGTGGCCGACCCGGTGTATCAGCAGGCCGTAGTGGCCGCCGGCATGGGTTGCCGCGCCGCGCTCGATGCCGAACGCTTCCTGCTCGAAAACGAATAATCTCATGGACAAGGAAATAGAAATCCATCCATTCCAGCCATATATCCCGCCGCAGGCGCGTGTACTGATAATGGGAACCTTTCCGCCGCAACCAAAACGGTGGTCGATGGAATTCTATTACCCTAACCGATCCAACGATTTCTGGTTCATGATGGGGCTGATATTCTCCGGAGACAGATATGCGCTGTATGATACGGCTACCAGGACGTTCCGCCTCGACGATATCAAAGCCCTGCTGAACCGGGAAGGCATCGCGCTCAGCGATACAGGCTACCGGATACATCGACAGGCCGGAAACGCTTCCGACAAGTTTCTTGAAATAATCGAACCCGTCAATCTCGACGCATTGCTCGCGAAGATGCCTCAGTGTCATACCATCGCCACTACCGGCGAGAAAGCCGCCGGAGTGATTGCTCAACTTACAGATACTGTAGCACCACGGATGGGCGAGATGGTCACGGATGCGCGCGGCATAGAAATATGGCGCATGCCATCCACGAGCCGGGCATATCCTGTAAGCCTTGAAAAGAAGGCGGAACCCTACGCCCGCATGTTCTCACACCTCGGTATGAATACCAAAATTTGACCGGCTATGAAGAATCTTGATTCATCGTTTTTGAAATTGTCAACCCTCAAGCGGCCCGTAGCTGACGGCGATCTGCTTGTGGCAGATCCGTTCCTCGCCGAGAAATGGTTTAACAGAGCCGTCATCTCAATCATTGATCACGAGGTGGGTGAAGGCACAACCGGAGTCGTGGTCAATCTGCCTCTCGAAACCACACTTGACAGTGTGATCGAGGGTATAACACGTGAAGACCCCGTCAGCGTCTACTGCGGCGGCCCGGTGAGTCAGGATCGTCTGTACTTCCTGCACACTCTCGGCGAAGAGGTCATTCCGGAATCGCGTATGTATTCGCCCGGCCTGTGGCTCGGAGGCGATTTCGAGGCCGCTATCGCCTATGTCAACGAAGGATACCCGATCGATGGTTTCATACGGTTTTTCATCGGATATTCCGGATGGTCGGCCGGACAGCTCGACGAGGAAATTAAGGCGGACACATGGGCGCTTCATAGCCCGCTTCCTGACCCTCATGAGCTCCTCACCGGTGAGGGTGATGCGTTCTGGCATACGATTGTGCGACGACTCGGTACACATTACCGTCCATGGACGCTCATGCCGCAAAATGTCCAGAGCAACTGACCACCCCGACCATGCTGTACAATGAGAAATACATGCGCCGGGCGCTCGAACTCGCCGCTCACGGCATGGGGAACACCTCGCCTAATCCGATGGTTGGAGCTGTCATTGTCGGTCCTGACGGACGTATCATTGGCGAGGGTTACCACCGTCGCTGCGGCGAAGGTCACGCCGAAGTGAATGCAGTGGCGTCTGTCAAAGATAAATCCCTGCTTAAGGATTCCACCATGTACGTCACCCTCGAACCTTGTTCGCATTACGGAAAGACTCCGCCATGCGCCAAGCTTATAATCGACTCAGGCATACCGCGGGTGGTGGTCGGGGCCACAGATCCGTTCCCGGAAGTTTCGGGCCGGGGGATACACATGCTCCGCGATGCCGGAATTGAAGTGGTGGATGGTGTGCTTGCGCAGGAATCCGTAGCCCTTAATCGTCGTTTCATGACGGCGCACACTCAGGCGAGGCCGTTTGTCACCCTGAAATGGGCCCAGAGCGCCGACGACTTCATGGACTCCGACCGTCCCGGGGGCGTGCCGCATCGGTTCTCCGGACATCTTGGCTCTACCTTGGTTCATCGCCTCCGCTCCCTGCACGACGCGATACTCATAGGCTCGGGAACAGCCCTGGCCGATAATCCGAGACTCGACTGTCGCCTATGGCCGGGCAGGTCGCCACGTCCGGTAGTGGTAGATCGAAGCCATAAGCTCGACTTACGGCAATTGCGTATGCAGTCTCCCATTATTCTTGACTCTCCCGACGTTCCGACACTCCTCAAGGATCTTTATACCCGCGGAATAACATCAGTTTTAGTTGAAGGCGGAAGTCAGATGCTTCAATCATTTATCGACTCCGGATTATGGGACATAGCCCGCGTAGAAGTGTCTCCGGAACATCTTGCCGGACACGGCCGGATTCCGGCGCCAATCATCACATTACACCCGGATTCCATTACACAAATCGGCAAAAACAAAATTTTTAACTATACTAATAATTATTTAGCTTAAAAATTTGGAGGTAATTGAAAAATACACTACCTTTGCCGTGTTGTAGCCAACATTATTCCCTAATTGCTGAAATTCATCATCTGATACCATTCGATGTAATTTTCAAAGATACATCACCTCACATAAAACAAGATAATAATCACAACCAAAATACTTACTTAAATCACTCATTTTTTCTATCATGAAAAAACTGTTACTTACACTTGCAGCAGGGCTGTTCATGACAGCTTCTGCCTCCGCAGCCACGGTGTACTTCGACAACAGTGCTACAAACTGGAGTCCCGTGAACGCGTACGTATGGGAGCCCAACAATGGTTGGCCCGGAGAACCTACGACCAATGTTACCATTGATGGCCATGCTCTCTGCGCATTCGAAATCACCGGTGGCCAAACTAAAATTATCTTCAATAATGGAGCTGGAAAACAGACCGCTGACCTCAAGGCAACTGACGGTGCAGTGTACGATGCCTCCGGCACCACACCGATTGCTCAGATCGTAGACGGCAAATATGTTACCGGCGGCGATCTTCCTCCCGTTGAACCTACAGTTGCTGTATTGTATCTTCGTGGCGACATGAACTCATGGGGTGCGACTGACGAATGGAAATTCACTACGACAGACAATGACACTTACGTGCTCGCCAATGT
>CAMWNG010000072.1 GCA_947175575.1 uncultured Bacteroidales bacterium
TTGTCGAAGCCGCCGGTCTGGATATTACGCCTATCTCCGTGATTTTATAGATTAATTTTTTTGTGTTTTATTTTGCTTATATGATTTTAATTAGTAATTTTGTAATCGCTGGCCGCTATCAGAAGCCCCGGCCTGGGGTTATGAGTGGTGGGTGCAAAATATATAAATAAAAAGCGTTTATCCGCGCTGATTCTTGACGTTCAGAAATTCTCGCAAAATTTCATTCAATAGTCAAGGATTGAGCAACGGTAGATGCCCGTGGTATATGAAATCATATTCCGTCATAGTATCTCGCGAGAGATCTTGCCGGAAGTCATGTAGCATATACAGGCGTGGGCTTCTGCGTTGCCGTCCGACTATTGAAGGGCAATGCGAGAAGCCTCTGGACGTAGGACGGCAACAGATACAGATCCTACGCTTTTTTTACCAATTATTATACCTCCGACGAGAGGATCCCGAGGCTCTCTTTTCTCCATGAAAAGTTTTTCAAAATTACTGCTCGCTCTTAATGCTGTAATTGTATTGCCTTTTGCGGCGTTAGGTTTCGAAATTGATGGTATCAATTACCAAATAATTTCTGATGAAGAAGTCGGCGTTAGCTATTTTTCCAACATCCCTAATAATAATAAAGAATATTATATCGGGGATATTATTATCCCATCTAATGTAGTATATGATGGATCTCTTTACGCAGTATCTTCAATATTGAAAAATGCTTTTGTAGGTTGCTCCTCTATCACTTCCGTAATCATCCCCGAAAGCGTAACTTCAATAGGTGAGCAGGCCTTTAAAGACTGTACATCCCTTACCTCTATCCACCTTCCCGGAGGGGTAACATCTGTAAAATCAGGCTCTTTCGAAGGTTGTACTGCACTTGCTTCAGTTTCTCTGCCTAAATCTCTCACTACAATTGAACAAGACGCTTTCCGCAATAATGAAAATCTGATTTCTATTGAAATACCAGAAAATGTTGTTACAATAGGCCCATCGGCATTCTACGGATGTACTGCCATGACTGAGCTCGTATATAATGCCATTTTTTGTAGTTCATCCGAAGGATTCCCAAAGTCCATTACAAACGTAAAAATCGGTGATAACGTAAAGCTTATTCCGCCATATTTCTTAAGCGAAAGTAAAATCCAGTCTGTCAATCTCCCGGAATCTGTTACAGAAATCGGAATGATGGCTTTTTACGATACAGATCTTCGCTCTGTAATTATTCCTCCCGGAATTATTGTTGTCCAACGCGATGCTTTTAAGTGGTGTTACTCTTTAGTCAAGGGCGCTTTTCCCGAAGACATACCTAATCCCTTTGTTACAGGGAGACAAATCACATATCCCAGAGAATGCTATATTGATGATCAAGGAGTAATATATAACTCAGATAAAACCACATTATATTATGCCCCAATCGATATCGAAGGGGCTTATCAAACCGACCCTTCTACATCATCAATCGGAAATCAGGCCTTCGGGTATTGCGATAAACTTAGTGAGATCACAATTACAGAAGACGTTACAGAGATCGGGTTGGAAGCGTTCATGGGGTGTAACAATCTCTCAAAACTGAATTATTATGCAATCAATTGTAAAAACGGCTCCGACTATATTATGTTCCCAAATACAATTGAAGTTCTCTCTATTGGAAATAAAGTGAAAACTATTCCCGATTATTTCCTTAATCGGATAAATAGCAATACTACTCCGGTTCGCGAACTTCAGCTGAAGGAGATTACATTCCCGGAGTCTCTGATCACAATTGGAGCTGATGCTTTCTGCGCATTGAATTCTATAAAATCTCTTTCAATCCCCAATGGTGTTACTTCTATTGGTGATTGGGCCTTTAGCTATTGTTATAATCTTGATTCTATATCTTTACCGGAAAGCCTTACTTCTATCGGGAATTTTACATTCGCTTTCTCTAATCCGAATGATGTAAAATCATTTGCACTTGTGCCTCCTGCTTGCGGAACCAATGCTTTTTATTCATCAAAACTTGATGGGACTCTTTATGTTCCCTCCGAAAGCATTACTGATTATTCCAGTGCTCCTGTATGGGAAACTTTCTTAACTATCAAGCCTCTGACGGTCTTGGTAGAAAGCATTGAAGTAACTCCGGGAATGTTGAGTGGAAGGATTGGCGAGACAGCTCAGCTTACTGTTACCATATCACCAGCCGATGCCTCCAACCACCGCATCAACTGGATTTCAGATAATACTGAAATAGCCACAGTCGATGAAAATGGTCTGGTAACCTTTATTTCCGCCGGGGAAACAATTATAACCGCCTCAACAACCGATGGTTCTGATTTATATAGCATCATTCCCGTTAATGTAAAGGATCCGAGCGGAGTCGACAATGTTACAATCGATTCGGTAGATAATGTAGACATCTTTACTCTTGACGGTAATATTATCCTGCGTAATGCATCTAAGCTCGACATATCAGGACTTGACTGCGGTCTGTATATCATGAAATCGGACAATACTGTAAGGAAACTCATCATTAATTAAAAGCACATATTTTCCCACCACAGCTCTATCGGTATTCATACAACTATTAAGTCCGGTTGTCGGTTGGGACCGAGATGTACGAAAGTCCGCCCGTGCGACGCGATGTCGCGCGGGCGGACACGTTTATGGCTTGTAGAAATATCTGACAACTGCTCGTCCCGAGTTTATTTGTTCAGTCGGCTTTCGCAGTATTGAGTTGGGGTCTGCCCTGTAATTCTTTTGAAAGTGCGGGCAAAATGCTGGGGATAATCGAATCCTAAAGAATATGCCACCTCGGATGAGTTCATCCCGGAAACAAGCCGGTTTTTGGCAAGCTGTATCACATATCGCTTAATGTAGTGATTGGCGGATTCTCCGGTTGTCTTTTTTATCACATCGCTAAGATAACCTGCCGACATGTTAAGTTGCTCTGAACAATACTGCACCGTGGGGACACCTGTCTTCAGCTGCTTATCGTGCTCGTAATAATCCTTTAAGAGTTTTTCAAACCTCGACAGAATATTGTTGTTCAGTACTGTTCTGGAAACAAACTGACGATTGTAGAAACGCTGGGCATATCTTAGCAGCAGGTTTATGAATCCTGCGATAATCCTGTTCTGCATCGAGTCCGATTCAAACTTCAGCTCATTTTCCAATTGCCTTATCAGGGCGACCATCACATTCCTCTCCTCAGAAGTCATGTGGAGAGCTTCGTTAATACTATAGTCGAAGAATGAAAAACTTTTAATATCCTTCTCAAGCCCGGTTCCCTGCAATATGTCAGGATGGAACAGCACCGCCCAGCCTGACAGGTTCACAAGTTCGCCATTATCCTCCTTCCCTCCGATCTGACCGGGAGCCACGCAAATAAGGGTCCCCTCGGAATAATCGTATTTTCCGGCACCGTAAACCAGATCCATTCCTTCCTCCTTTCCTTGAAGGAACAGGCCGTAGACACCATAGTTGTTGAGACTATGGCGAACCGGGGAGAGTTCGCTGTAGTTTATCACGGATATCAATTCATTAGGATCCGACTGTCCGACCCATGCACTGTAATCGGACGGCTTGTTGACTTTAAGAATCTTGCTCATACTACAGTTGAATGTGTGATTCCCGGCTGCAAAGGTACATAAAAAATATATGAAAAAATAGGCATAACGTCCCTTCATCTAAGAAAATGGTTCATTCTCAGTGTAATTCACCCTGTCTTCTTATCCCTTTCAATATAACTTTGCACATGGTAAACAACATGCAATGGACACGAAGATTCTACTGTCGGAAGACTTTTGTAAAATGGAGGCTATAAGATATGTCGCCTCCCGCTACGGCACCACTCCGGAAAATGTGCTGGAACATTATTTTGTTCAGACTGGTATAGTCGCGCCTAAGAATGCGGACAATGACGGCTATGAACTTCAATCGAATGAACTGGCGCTTTTTCATGACCTTGGAGTTCAACCCACAGTTATAGAAATAGAATAAGAATCTAAAATAAAGCAGACATGAAAAGAATAGTTTTGTTTCTTGCCGTGGCAGTAGCGTCTATTGCCGTTGAGGCAAAAACTCTTGTTGTGTATTACAGTTACACTAACAATGTGCACCGTATAGTAGCTGAGCTGACCAAACAGATCGAAGCTGACGTAGTGCGCATCGAACCGGCTGAAAAGGGGCTGGATTATGCCGCTAACAACTATGCAATCGGAAGTGCGCAGATTTCAGCAATCCGTTCCAACCCCGATGATGCATCATCCTATCCGGAGATTGACGCTGTCGATGTGAATCCGGCAGATTATGACTGCATCATTATCGGTGCTCCGTTATGGTGGAGCAATATGGCGGCACCGTTGCAGACATTCCTCTTTCATAATGGCGCGGCAATGGCCGGAAAGAAAATCGGTCTTATCGTTTCAAGCGCAAGCAGTGGCATACGGGAGGTCGAGGGTGACGCAAAACGTCTCATTCCTGATGGCGTTTTCCTTACGCCGAGCCTTTGGATACGGTCATCCCAGACCTCAAATGCGGCGTCGATGATTTCGGAGTGGCTTAAGGCAATAAACTACAGTGAAATTTCGGGTATCGAAGATATGTCTCCTGACCAAAATCCCGCTAAATATACCATTTTCTCAGTTGAGGGAAGATTTATCGGCAGAGATATGTTATCTCTACAGAATCTTGAAAGAGGACTATACCTTGTCAACGGTAAAAAGGTGTATTTGAACAATTAAAACTATAAAATATGAAAACATTACCTTCAATAGCATTAGGGACCTGGTCGTGGGGAGCCGGAATGGCAGGTGGAGATCAGGTGTTCGGCAACCATACAGACTCCGGAAGTCTTAAAACGGTATTCGATGCCGCATACGATGCAGGACTGACAATGTGGGATACGGCGACAGTGTATGGCATGGGTGCCTCCGAGGATATTCTCGGTGGCTTCATCAAGGACTATCCGCGTGACAAATTCATAATCTCAACCAAGTTCACCCCGCAGATAGCACCTGAGACGGAAAATCCCGTAATGACAATGGCAGAAGAAAGCTGCAAGCGTCTGCATACCGACTATATAGACATCTATTGGATTCATAATCCTGCCGATGTTGAAAAATGGACTCCGGGGCTGATTGCGTTGCTGAAATCGGGCATCGTGAAGCGTGTCGGCGTGTCAAACCACAACCTCGCCCAGATTAAACGCGCTGACGAGATTCTCCGTGGCGCCGGATTCCGTGTCTCGGCTGTACAGAATCACTTCAGTCTCCTGTACCGATCATCTGAAAAAGCCGGGATCCTTGACTATTGCAAGGATAACAATATTGATTTCTTCTCATACATGACCCTTGAGCAGGGAGCTCTTACAGGAAAGTACGGCACCGCCAATCCGATGCCTGAGGGAAGCCAGCGTGCAATGACGTATAATCCAATCCTTCCGAAACTTGACGCTCTTATCGCCGGGATGAAGAAAATCGGGGAAGCTCACGATGCTTCGGTCTCTCAGATTGCGATCGCCTATGCCATCAACAAGGGAACATACCCGATTATCGGTGTAACCAAGCCCGGTCATGTCGAAGAAGCTGCCGCCGCTGCAAAGATCAAGCTTACATTGGAGGAAATCTCAACACTTGAATCGCTTGCAGACGCGACCGGAGTGGACACCAAAGGATCCTGGGAAAATCCTATGGTATGAAAAGATTAGGTTCATTCTTTGCTACATTGCTGACTGTCACAGGTATGGTGGCTCAAACAGATATTAAGGCAATCGATGTCCATTCCCACATCGTAACCGACGAGTACCTGAAATATCTCGCAGCCAACGACGCACTGATGGAAGATGGATATCCGTTGCCCTCATGGAATGAAAGCTCCCATCTGGCGTTTATGGATAGTGCAGGAATTGAACGAAGTGTGCTCACACTGTCATCTCCTCAGCCTTGGTTCGGCAATCTTGACGATAGCCGCAAAGTAATCAGGTCAGTCAATGAGATGATGGCTGAGACGAAACGCAATCCTCCCGACCGTTTTCTGTGGTGCGCCGCTCTTCCGCAACCCGATATCGAGGCATCCGTTGATGAAGCATTATATGCTCTTGACACCCTTGGCGCCGACGGAATAAAACTCGCGACAAATGTTGACGGCGTCTATCTCGGCGACCCGATATATGACCCGCTGATGAAGGTGCTTGACGAACGGAGCGCCGTGGTGATACTTCACCCGGTAAAACCCCGACCCGTCAATGACAGCACCTTCACAGGCGGGCCGATATTCGTGTACGAGTATCCGGCAGAAACAACGCGTGCGGTGCTCAATATGGTGGCGCATAATGTAATGACACGTTATCCGGACATAAAGGTCGTGGTGCCTCACGCAGGTTCGTTTATGCCATACGCGGTGCCGCGGCTCAAAAGCGGGTATCCATTGCTTCTGAAGCAAGGTCTCACCGAGCCGATTGAAATCGAAGGCAATCTCGCCAAACTCTATTATGACCTGGCCGGAGGCCCCTCCGCGCAGGCTGTAAAGATGCTGTTGACAATCACGACGCCTGACCATATAATGTTCGGAACAGACTATCCTTTCGTCCCGACCCCTATTCTCGAAAAGGTGGTTGCAAAGGTAAAGAATGAGATAATCCGGGATCCGGAACTCAGTCAACATGCGGAGGACGTTTTCCGTAATAATGCAATGAAATTATTCAAAATCGAAAAATGACTATGGCAAAAAAAGTAAATCTGGGCTCTAAATTAGCCCTCTATCCCACTCCTGTAACAGTAATAGGCGCTGATGTCAACAATAAAGTCAACTGGCTTGAAATCTCTCATGTCGGTATCGTCAGCCACGACCGCGTACTCGTAAGCATGGCAAAAGCGCATTACACCACGCCGGCACTCAGCATCGGCAAACGAATGTCACTCAATCTCGTAAGCCCCGAGATGCTTGAAAAAACAGACTATGTGGGTAGTGTGGATGGAGACAAGGAAGATAAATCGCAAGTATTTGAATATCATCGTGGCGAGGCAGGAACCCCGGTAATCGACGAGGCTCCGCTTACGATGGAGCTGGAGATTGTCGACATCTACGAGTGTAACGGATTCAACAACTTAATCTGCTCCATTGTCAATACGTACGTTGACGAGGACAAGCTTGACGAGAACGGGAAGATCGACTATAACAAGATGCACACCGTACTGTTCGAATTCCCCACCTATTCCTATATTCTCTCGGGCGATGTCATAGGCAAATGCCGCAAGATGCACGACAACTGGAACAATAAACCCGAATGATGATCAAATTATTCAAGGTAATTACAGCTGTCTCCACTATGTTGATTTCATTGAGCGCATGTGGCGACGATCATTCAACAGAAAATACCACTACTATGACGGGTATGTGCGAAAAATTGCCTATACAATCCGATGGAATAGTGCGACTTTCAAGGATTCAGGTAAATACTGAATATCTCGAAGAATACATGAAGTATGCTACGGAAGTCGGGACCGTATCTCTCGAGACCGAACCGGGTGTGCTGACAATGTATGCGGTGGCGGATAAGGAGAATCCCTGCAACATCACGATATTGGAGACGTATGCAAGTCAGGAGGCTTATAAAAGCCACATAGCATCCGAGCATTTCCGGAAGTATAAGCAAGGTACACTCCACATGGTCGACTCCCTGATACTTGATGATGTCACGCCACTTAATCCTGACAATCAGATAATCAACTTTATAAGACACTAAGACCTCGAATACGCCGGAACAAGAAACGCAACCGATGGTTGCGTTTCTTGTTCCGCGTATTCGGGTCAGCCGTGGCGATCGCCTTCGCGGCGGAGGGTCACCTGGTGTGCTGCTCGACCCAGCGGCGGGCGTTGACGAAGGCCTGCAGCCAGGGGGTCGCGTCGTTGTTGCGGCGGGTACGGGGGTAGAAGCCGCACTGCCAGGGGAAGATGGCGCGTTCGAGGTGGGGCATCATGGCAAGGTGGCGACCGTCTGCCGAGCAGATACCGGCAACCGCTCCGGCCGATCCGTTTGGATTGCCGGGATACTGCTTGTAGGAGTAGCGGGCCACTACATTGTAATCGGACAGCGCACCGGGGAGGTTGAACTTGCCCTCACCGTGAGCCACCCAGATGCCGAGTTTCA
This sequence comes from uncultured Bacteroidales bacterium, assembly GCA_947175575.1. Taxonomy (GTDB): domain Bacteria; phylum Bacteroidota; class Bacteroidia; order Bacteroidales; family Muribaculaceae; genus CAG-873. Next base: position 8,126 of record CAMWNG010000072.1, read on the forward strand.
TGCCGGCAAGATTGCCGAGCATCACGCTTGGATTTGCAGGCACGGTGAGTCCGAGGAAGTTGCTCTCGAATTTATGCGATACGTTGTGCTCCATCTTCACGGGCTTTGCACCGGGCTTGTTCGATCCGATAAGGCCGAGCTCGATCATGAGCTGACAGCCGTTGCAGATGCCGAGCGAGAGGGTGTCTTCGCGGGCGTAGAAAGCCTCGAGTGTACCGCGGGCTCGTTCGTTCCACTTGAATCCGCTCGCCCAGCCTTTAGCGGAGCCAAGCACGTCGCTGTTGGAGAAGCCACCGCAGAACACGATCATGTTGACATCCTCGAGGGTCTCGCGGCCGGTCATGAGGTCGGTCATGTGTACGTCCTTGACATCGAAGCCGGCGAGGTGGAGCGAATAGGCCATCTCACGGTCGCCGTTCACGCCTTTCTCGCGGATGATGGCAGCGCGGACACCGCTGCGGCCTGAGCGGCCCTCGGTTACGCCCATCGACTCGAACGTGCCCTTGAATGAGGCGGGAATGGCGTAGCGCAGAGGCTGATTCTTATAGTTTTCGAAACGCTCTCCGGCACATTTCTCACCGCTCTGGAGGCAATCGAGCATATAGGAGGGGTGATACCAGCGGTCGCGCAGCGAGTCGACTGCAAGAAGCATCTCACGTCCGTCATGCGAGATCATCATTACGCGGGTGGAATCGGGTGTGGCGATGGGGAAATATTTGAGTCCTGCACCGTCGAGGGCGGCTTCGACGGAAGCCTTCGCGGAGTCGGCCACCTGAATCACCACAGCGGGATTCTCGGCGAAAAGTATCTTGGTGAGATCCGTCTCGCCGTAAGCGCGGAAACCGTCGGTGTAGAATTTGAGACCGCCTTTTGTGTTGGCGAACAGCATCTCGAGCAGGGTGGTGACCAGACCGCCGGCACTCACATCGTGCATTGCCAGCAGCTTGCGACCCTTAACCAGAGACTGCACGGTATCGAATGCCTTGGCAAAGCGGGCGGGATCCTTTACGGAAGGTACATCCGAACCAACGCGGTTGAGCACCTGTGCCAGAGCGGAACCACCCAGACGAAGACTGTCGGAACTGAAATCTATATAATATAAGGTAGAATTGGCTGTGTTGACAAGCACAGGCGAAACCGTGCGGCGCACATGGCTCACCTCGCCGGCGGCCGAAATGATGACTGTGCCGGGCGAAAGCACCTTGCCGTCGGCATACTTCTGCGTCATAGACAGTGAGTCCTTGCCGGTGGGGATGTTGATGCCCAGGGCGAGGGCGAAGTCGGAACAAGCCTTGACAGCGCGGTAGAGCGCCGCATCCTCACCCTCGTTGCGGCAGGGCCACATCCAGTTGGCGCTGAGCGAGACGCTGCGCAGCCCATCCTTGAGCGGGGCTCCGACAATGTTAGTGAGCGACTCGGCCACGGCGAGTACAGAACCGGCCGCACTGTCGGCCAGGGCAGCCTGCGGGGCGTGACCGATGGAGGTGGCGATGCCGCTACGGCCGCGATAGTCAAGGGCGACAACGCCACAATCGCTCAACGGAAGCTGGAGTTCGCCCTGACACTGCTGACGGGCAATACGGCCTGTGACGGAGCGGTCGACCTTATTTGTGAGCCAGTCCTTGCAGGCTACAGCCTCGAGAGAGAGAACGTCCTGCAGATATTCACCGAGACGCTGCTCGTCAACCACCGGCTCCTCGTATGCGCGTGTGACTGTCTTGTCTGTCATCACGGTCTTGGGAGAATTGCCGAACATGTCGGCCATGTCGAGGTCGATGGGGCATACACCGTCGGGGCGTTGGAACACGAAACGATGGTCGCCTGTGGTCTCGCCTACGATGTACATCGGTGCACGTTCGCGCTGTGCGATACGTTCTACCAGAGGAATATCGTCGGCCTTGATTACAAATCCCATGCGCTCCTGACTCTCGTTACCGATGATTTCCTTATCGGAGAGCGTGGGATCTCCAACGGGCAGACAGTCGATGTCAATTCGGCCACCCGTACTTTCGACCAGTTCGGAAAGGGCGTTGAGATGGCCTCCGGCACCGTGGTCGTGAATCGACACGATGGGGTTTTGCTTCGACTCGGCCAGAGCGCGGATCACATTGGAAACGCGTTTCTGCATCTCAGGATTGGCGCGCTGCACGGCGTTGAGCTCGATGGAATTGGCATAGCTGCCTGTATTTACACTTGAGACAGCGCCACCGCCCATGCCGATGCGGTAGTTGTCACCACCAGCCACGACGACTTTCTGTCCCGGCCGGGGCTCACCTTTCACAGCATCTTTAGCATCGGCATAACCTACGCCGCCGGCGAGCATTATCACTTTATCGTAGCCGTAGCGGCGGCCTTGTTCCTCGTGTTCGAAAGTCAGGACAGAACCGCAGATAAGGGGCTGACCGAATTTGTTTCCGAAGTCGGAAGCACCGTTTGAGGCCTTTATGAGAATTTCGGCAGGAGTCTGATAGAGCCAAACGCGGGGATTCATGGCCAGCTCGAATTTCTTTTCGGGCGACAGACGGGGATACGAAGTCATGTAAACCGCTGTGCCTGCCAGCGGGAGAGATGCCCGGCCACCACCGAGGCGGTCGCGTATTTCACCACCGGTGCCTGTAGCGGCGCCGTTGAATGGCTCGACCGTGGTGGGGAAGTTGTGCGTTTCGGCCTTGAGGGAGATGACCGTACGCACCGGCCGTTCCTCGAAATAGTCGGGCCGGTCGGGATTCACGGGATAGAACTGACTGATGCGCGGGCCTTTGACAAAGGCGACATTGTCCTTATATGCAGATACCAGACCGTTAGGATTCTCCTTTGAAGTCTTCTTGATGAGGCCGAAGAGCGATGAGGGCATTTCCTCGCCGTCGATCACGAATGTGCCGTTGAAAATCTTGTGGCGACAGTGTTCGGAGTTCACCTGAGAGAATCCGAACACTTCGCTGTCGGTGAGCGGACGTCCGAGCCGACGCGAGAGTTCGCGGAGATACTCTTCCTCATCGGCCGAGAGAGCGAGGCCTTCGGCGGCATTGTAAGCCGAAATATCATCAATATAGACGATCTTTTCCGGTTCGGCCTGAGCTTCGAACACCGCACCGTCGAGATTTTCGTAGACACGCTGCAGCATGGGGTCGTAGGCAGGGTCGGCTCCCGCAGCCACGGGCACGAACTCCTCAATGCGCGAAATGCCGCCGAGACCCATATTCTGTGATATCTCAACGGCATTTGTGCTCCAGGGGGTAATCATCTCCTTGCGGGGTCCGACGAACACACCGCGGAGTTTTTTGGCGGCAAGCACCGAGGCGCCGTCAAGCAGCCAATTCAGTTTTTCGATTTCCGGCTGCTCGAGGCGATGGTCAGTCTGCACCATATACACCTTGTCGCGGCCTTTCTTGAAGAATGTAATCATAATGAAAGGTGAGGTTTTTTACGCTGCAAAGTTACGCATAAATCGTGAAATATGAAACCCCGGGCGGAATCTTGAGAAATAAAAGGTCTGAAAAAAGGATCCGAAAGAAACCGTGCCGGAGATTATCAGCTTCACAAAATTCATCGTTCCACAAAAAAATGTAAAAATAATTTGGAATATTGAAATATTGTGTATAACTTTGCGAACACCAAATCTCATTTCCGCGTATTAATTCACATTTCCACATTACGATGTCTATTACACCTCAATTCAGTACACTTATATACGATAAAATTATGAAAGGATTAAGAGTAATATTATTTCCGATCATGCTGCTCTCGATGATCGTGTCGTTCACAGCGTGTTCGGGAGATGAAGATGAGCCTATGATACCTTGTCTTCCAGAAATTAAATCTTATGAATGGGAGGTGTTTCTCGTGGATAAAGACGGCTTAAATCTGCTTAACACTTGCGATGACACCTTCTCACTGATAGATCATAAGCTCTGGGTCGAGGTAGACGGAAAGGAAACCTGTCTCATATG
>CAMWNG010000073.1 GCA_947175575.1 uncultured Bacteroidales bacterium
CGGTTTGTATAATCCAACTCTACCCCGAAATCCTTACATATACATCATTATTCTTTCTTATTCGTGACATAAGTTTCCATTGCCACGGCCAATCGTCATGCATCTGAGTCCGCTTGTTTCGGTCACAATGCAACCGCATTGCTCCCTCACTGCGCGAACACATCTGCATAACGCTTGACCGCCTCAGCGTTAACAAATATTGGGGAACCGGGTCTTATCATATATGCTGCTCAGAAGTCTTCGGAAACATATCGTCCGAGACGTGTCAGAGTCAGTGCCTGACGGTATTCAAGTTCGAGATAATTGAGACGTGCGGTCGTGAAAAGATTGATTTCAGTAAGATAGTCTATCACCGATAGTTGTCCGGCGTCGAACGCCTTCTGCAGCAATCCGAGATAAGTATTGTCGGATGTGAGGTCGCGATAACGCTCGATGTTGAGTGCATCGGCCGTGGCCTGGCGCATCAGAGCGTCGGATTCGGCTCGGAAGGCGAGACGGTCGGCCTCGGCGTCGAAAGAAGCGGCGACGGCCTCGAGTTCGGCCGCACGGGTACGTTTGCTCCGGCTCCACTGTGGCAGACGCACACTTACGCCAAGTCCGTTGAAATGCGTGCCGTCCTCATAGGCGTGACGGTAACCGAGCGAGAAAGTGGGCCAGGCCGAACGTGAGGCCACGGTACTCTGAGCCTTGGCAGCCGCCTTCCGGCTCTCGGCCACCCGCTCGAGGGGCGAATAATCTGCCGCGCGCAGAGGCATGGCGGGATATTCGGAAAGCATCCCGGGCGTTAAGTCATCGATATTCACGTTCATTGACGAAAGGGTAGCCATGAGCCGTTCGATGTCGGCTCTGATAGCTGCCAGAGTATTGTCGTTGTCAAGCACTGCGAGCTGCATCTTGCGGCTGTCAAGAATCGTGGCGTTGCCGCTGTCGAAGGCCCGGCGTGTGAGTTCGTCGATACGATCAAGATTACCGCGTATTTCCATCTGAAGGTTCAGACGGCGGTAGGCGTCGATCAAATCCACGATAGCAAGCTTGATGTCAAGGGCGCGGTCGAGACGCATCAGTTGACGGGCGGCCGCGTTGCCCTCGGACATCGCCGCGGCAGCACGCCCGCGGGCCTTGTAAACTCCCGGAAGCGAAAACTCCTGATTCACCCCGATGTTCCATTTGTTTCGCACATCGGGGCGCGCGCTCCATAAATGTTCGAAATCGACTTCAGGACCATCAGGGACATTCTCGGCCTCGACACCGGCCACTTCGGCTGCGCCGCGTGCTTCGGCTGCAGCGATTACGGGATCGGCATCCACCGCATGCCTTATCGCCGGTGCGAAAGCTGACTGGGCGCCGGCTGCCAGACAGCCGAACAGTTGTATCAATGACAATATATGCAGTTTCATTGTTTCTTTCTTAGATTTATCAGATAGTAGGCTGCCGGCACTACAAACACGTTCAGTACGGTGGAGGTTATAAGTCCGCCGAGTATTACGGTGGCCATCGGGGCCTGAATCTCGTTACCGGTGCTGTCGTAATTTATGGCGAGCGGAATGAGCGCGAGAGCGGATGTAAGGGCTGTCATCACAATCGGCAACAGGCGGTCTGACGATCCAATGCCTATGCGTTCGCGCAGCCCTACCCCGTCGGCTTCCAGCGAATTATAGCGGGAAATCAGAAGCATACCGTTGCGGGTGGTGATACCGAGCAACGAGATAAAGCCGATGATAGCCGGAATGTTAAGCTCCGCTCCCGTAATCACCAGAATCAGCACACCACCGATCAGCCCGAGAGGGATATTGAGCAGGATGAGCAGACTTTGAGTGAAATTGCGGAACTGCGCGAAGAGCAGCATAAGTATCACCAGCAACGCACCAAGCGAAGCGATCAGCAGCGTACGCGAGGCCTTGGCTTCGCTCTCGAATTGGCCGCCGTAGGTCAGATAATACCCTTCGGGCAGCGTGACATCGGCTGCTATTACACGGCGTATATCGTCAACCGCGCCGCGCAGATCGCGGCCGTCTACATTTGCCGATATAACCAGCCGACGTTTCACATTCTCGCGGTTGATAGTATTCGGTCCTGTGGTGGAACGTATCTCCGCCACCTCCGACAAAGGCACGGCACCGGCTACCGGAGTATCGACCGTAAGCCCGGACAAAGCCTCGATAGAACCGCGGGCCGAAGGGTCGGCTACCAGAACTATATCGTATGGAAGTCCGTCCTCATAAACCTGCGATACTTTCAGACCGGCAATTGCAGTGGAAACCGCCTTATTGAACTGTCCTATAGTTACGCCGTAGCGGGATAGAGCCTCGCGGCGCGGGCTTATCACGATTTCAGGACGCTCCACCTGCTGCTCGAGGTTGACGTCGACAACTCCCGGCACAGTGCTCACCGACCGGCGTATCTGAGTTCCGAGCGAATACAGCCGGGTAAGATCGTCGCCGAACAGCTTGATGGCGATCTGGGCCTCCGTGCCCGACAACATGGCGTCGATACGGTGCGAGATCGGCTGACCGATTTCGATATTGACGCCCGGAATTTGCGACAGTCGCTCACGGATGTCGCGGGCAACCTGATTGCGGGTGCGTCCTGTGAGTTTATAAGGCACGTCCAGTTCCGACACATTGGATCCGAACGAGTGTTCGGCCAACTCGGCACGGCCTGTTTTGCGGCCGACAGTTATCACTTCGGGAACCGACATCACCATCTCTTCGGCCATCCGGCCTATACGGTCGCTCTCGTCGAGCGATACGCCCGGCATCGTAGCGATATTCACCGTGAACGAACCCTCGTTGAAGGGCGGCAGGAACGAACGTCCCAGCGTGAAGAAAAGTCCCAGCGCCACCGCGAACAGCACACCTGTGGAGATAAGCACCACACGGCTGTGCCGAAGCACCGGTCCGAGAAGATATTCGTAGCCGGCACGCATCTTACGGGTGACCCACGGCTCGGCGGACAAGGCTTTCGAAAGGGTCTTCGCTCCGCCGAGCAGATAGGAGCACAGCACCGGTGTGAGCGTGAGCGCCACAATCGTAGAGGCGACCAACGCCACTATGAACGCTACGCCGAGCGGAATCAGAAGTCGCCCTTCCATGCCGGTGAGGAAGAACAACGGCATGAAGCTGGCTATGATGATCAGCGATGAATTGAAGATAGGCATACGCACCTCAGCCGAGGCATGAAATACGACCTCGCGCACAGGCAGCCGCTCACCTTCGGGCAACGCAAAATTCTGCCGCAGCCGGTGATAGACGTTCTCCACATCCACAATAGCGTCATCCACAAGCGAACCGATGGCTATGGCTATGCCGCCCAGACTCATGGTATTGATGGTATAACCCATGTAATGCAGCACCAGCACGGTGATGATTATGCTCAGAGGCAGCGCGACCACCGATATCAGAGTGGTACGGAAATTCATCAGGAAGAAGAACAGAACCACGATGACAAAAAATGCCCCTTCAAGCAATGCTTCCTGAAGATTGGAAATGGAATTCGATATGAATTCCGACTGTCGGAAGATATGGCTTGAAATCTTGACTCCGGCGGGAAGTGTGGGTGCGAGATCGGCCAGTTCGCCGTCAATGCGGGCGGTAAGGTCGATCGTTCCCACCGCCGGCTGTTTGGTGACTGTTATGAGTACGGAGGGAATTCCTTCTACCGATGCCACACCGATGCGTGGCTGAGAGCCGGCCACCACAACATCGGCCACATCGCCGACACGGACCGGACGGCCGGCTGCGTCAGTCTTCACTACAGCACGGGCAAGGTCTCTTGTGTCGGCCGTATTGATTTCGCCTTTTATGATATATTCATTCCCGTAATCGTAAATTATTCCGCCCGTCGCGTTGTCGTTCACTGAATTAACGGCTTCGGTGAGTTCGTCAAGACTCACACCGAAAGTCTGCATGCGTGCCGGTGAATACCGTATCTGAAATTCGCGCGGGTCTCCTCCTTGAACTGACACCTGCGACACTCCGCCGATCGCAAGCAGACGCGGACGCACGACACGGTCAGCGATTGAGCGTAGATGGAGCAGCGACACGGTGGAATCAGGCGAACTTAACCCGATTATCATCATCTCACCCAAAATGGATGACTGCGGCCCCATCTGTGGGGTACCGACTCCTGCCGGAAGCTGTTCGGCCACGAGCGCGAGACGCTCTGACACGGTCTGGCGGTCGCGATAGATTTCAGTGTCCCAGTCAAATTCGACAGTCACGGCCGAAAAGCCGGTCGACGAAGCGGAACGCACCCTACGCACTCCGGTCGCCCCGTTCATAGCAGTTTCTATCGGGAAGGTGACGATTTTCTCGACCTCCTCGGGAGCCATGCCGGGACATTCGGTCATAACCGTCACAGTCGGAGCATTTAGATCCGGAAAAATATCCACTTCCGTATTGACAAGTGTAAAGCATCCGGCGATGAGGATTACCGCCGAAAGTATCAGCACGGCCACGCGGTTGAGCAGCGACCAGTTTATAATCTTGTTAAGCATGGGTCTGGACGGTTTAATGACTGTGTGAATGACCGGCAGGAACCGATCCGGACATGGATGCGAGGCGCACGGCTGTCACACCGTCGACCACCACATCTTCTCCTCCGTCAAGTCCGGACAGCACTTCCACATACTCGCCGTCAGTGCCTCCCAAAGCGACCGGCATCTGAAGATAACAGTCGTCGTCAAGACGGACATAGACAGAATGTGAGCCCTGTTGTTCCACTACAGCCTTACGGGGAATGGTGAGTGCGTCCGATGCCGAAGCTCCAATCAGATAAACCTCGACAGCCGTGCCGGGCACGAGTCCTACGGAAGCTGGCACCGAAAATGTCACCGGCACATATCCGCCCGAAGCAGCCGCAACTGCATTGGCGGCAGAAGCCGGAGCTGCTCCCACACTGCTCAGCAGTACTGACTGTCCGGAATACGGCACTGAGACACGTGCATCGCGAGGCATGCCCATACGTGCATAATCGGCTGCCGGAAGCAGGGCCGTCAGGGTCATGGCGCCGTCTGACGCAAGTGTCAATATTGTCTGACCGGCCTCCACAGCCTCTCCCGTACGTACATTGATTGCTGTAATGACTCCTGAAGCCGGGGCAGTTGCCTTTCCTGATGCCGCCGGTGCACTGTAGGCGGCTTTGGCCTTCTCGTAGGCCGCGCGTGCGGCATTAAATTCGGATATCGTCACAAGACGGTCGGCATAGAGAGCCTCTACTCGTTCAAATTCCGTTTTGGCGGCATCAAGCTCCACTTTGGCAATACGCAAGGGATCTCCACCGGCAACCATTCCGGGTTTGACCGTCGCCACCAAAGAGCCGCGCTTCACCTCTGAGCCGACAGCTATACCACCTGCGAGGGTGACAACTCCGGACACCGGCGCGGCTACCACTGAAATTGATCGGTCTGAAACGGACACTGTTCCTCCGACTGTAATTCCCGCCGAAAGATTCCTGCGCTCAGCCTTGCCTGTCGTCAGCCCGAAACGCTCGGCCACCTCGGTGGAGAGGGTTATCACGCCTGCGGGCTCTCCGCCCTTTTCTTCGTCATGGTCTTCATGTTCATGATGACGTCCTTCGTGGTCGTGATGATGCCCTTCGTGGTCGTGATCCTCATGCCCCTCATGGCCATGCTCGTGTTCGTGATTATGATTATGGACGAGTTCGTTAGCCTCCTTGCGACACGCGCCGCAGGCCAAGCTCAGCGTGATGCACACAGCCAAAACAGTTGAAAAACGTATCATGATCGGTTCAAATATACATGGTCGGATTTTAATGCTGCAAAGTTAGGCAAATAATCCATAACCACAAAGCTTATTTAGAATAATTTTAAATAAGCCTTCTTGATAGACCCGAAAATAAATGTTTTTCAGCCGTATGTCTTTAGTACTCTTGAACCTGAATATATAATCAAGCAAAATTATCGCCGCGGAGTATCAGGCAGCGAGTTTACTTTACCGACAAGTAACACGATATTATGTTCGCGCTCTCGAATGACAAAATTGAAAGGTCGGTCGCAAATCACATATTTATATTCATGCACCGTTTTTTCTTCATCCTCAGACAGATCCGCAATCTGCATTCCGATATGCGTAGCCGCTGCAGCCTCCGCGCCATATTCACCCACACTTATATAAGTCTTATGAATAATATTTGACAGACTGATTTCATTAGTTTCAGGAATGCCGAGGCCGGTAAAAGTATAATTGGAACACGGAATCCCGAGGACATGAGTGATCTCTGCAATATTGCCATAATCTGCTTCAAACTCGAATCGCGGCAAAATGAGCACTACTGAGTCAGTGGAGCATGATGCACATAATGAGCTATATTCTTCGTACGTCAAATGATGATTTTCGGCGGGAAGAATGATATCCATGCAGAACTTACCGTCATCGAAAGGCAACGAGGTCATACATGCGAAGTTATCCTCGGCAAACGCCAACTCTTCACACATGTTCATGTTTCGCACTCTAACGACTTGGCCATCCGTATTTTGGAACTCGCCCGGCATTGTGCGTTCTGCATTAAAAGGCATTTGCCATTTCCCATTGAAATACATGGCATTGGTTACACTCAACTCCGTTAGTGGATCAATCTTGCTTATGATTTCAGGAATACATCCGCGGGTATATTCGTTCACCCATCCATTGATAAGATCCACCACACGGGAGTCTCTGAAATCGACACTCCGGACAGTAGCCCCATACTTCTTGCCGATAGTCTTTACCATACTCTGAGAGGGAGTATAACGATCCGCAAGCCATACAGCGTTGGCAAGGGATAGTTCTGTGTCTTTATCGGTATAGGGCAGATACTTGATAAGTTTTTCATTCAAATCACTCATTTCCTCTACATCGGTCATTCCTAATGCAGCAGAAATCTTTTGGCCGTTTTCTCCGTCTGTCATCTCTCCCAATATTGACAGCGCGGAATTTATACTGACAGGCGACACAACATGATTGGCGGCCGCATCTTTATCCGACACAACAATAAATATATTCCATCCGAAGGCATTATATCCCTCAACGGCGTTGATCTGCGACTCGGACATAATCAACTTTGACATGGGCTTGACAGGCTCCGCAATCTCAATTGGCTCAAGTCCTTCCGATTCATTTTCCGGTTCAAAGGATTCATTCCCGCAAGCAGCCAACACCAATGCAAGAATAGGCAAGAGTTTGTTTTTCATAGTAAATAAAACACTGATAACACATCGCAAAGTTAGTAAGGAATGATTTATACCACAAGAAACAAAAGTTAATACTTGTTAAACAGCGAAATAGTTTCAGTTTCATCTTTGCAGACGCCAATAAATCTCATCTTTATATAGTTGGAAAATGGAACAATGAACCTTCGGCGACTCTGCTTTGTTTCATTATCATGTATTAAACTTTCTTAAAACTCTTTCTGCTGACATGAAACACACCGTAATTCAATGGTTGGTGGCCGTGGTAGCTTTGACTTCGGCTTTTTTGGCTTATGCCGATGATTCCCGACAATCTGTCGGATTGGTTCTGAGCGGCGGAGGCGCGAAAGGCATAGCCCACGTCGGTGTACTCCAAGCCTTTGAGGACAACGATATTCCCATCGACTATATAACAGGCACTTCCATGGGCTCGATTATCGGCGGATTGTATGCATCAGGCTATTCTCCAAAGGAGATGATGGATCTGCTGCTGTCGCGGGGCTTCTCATATTGGTCCACCGGTAAGATTGACCCCAATCTGGTGTATTATTTCAACCGCCGCCCCGTGACACCGGCCATGTTCTCTTCTGCAATAGGTCCTAAGAGCGCCGCGGCCGATTCGGTTCCTCAGTCGATCATCTCGGGCCAGCCCATGAGTTTCGCCTTTCTCGAACTCTTTTCCGGCGTGACAGCCCGATGCGGTGGCGATTTCAACAAACTCATGGTTCCATATCGCTGTGTGGCTTCCGATCCTGCCGCCAAGCACAAACATGTGTTCCGCAACGGCCGACTCGGCGATGCCATCCGTGCCTCAATGTCCTTCCCTATCGTATTCCAACCTATTGAAATCGACGGAGTGCTCTACTATGACGGTGGCATCTACGACAATTTTCCTGTCGATGTAATGCGCGCCGAATTCGCTCCATCAATCATGATAGGTGTGGATGTCAGCACCGAGGACATCGGTCCGCAGACCACCCTCATGGATCAGATTGAAAATCTCGTGATCCAGAATAACGACTACGACCTCCCGGAATCCGAAGGCATCAAGCTGCGCATCGACCTCAACCAGTTCGGATTGCTCGACTTCCCGGCTGCAAAGGCCATCTATCAGGTGGGTTACGATGCTGCCATGAAGATGATGGATTCCATCAAGACCCGTGTCACTTCGCGCACTCCGGCCGAAGTGCGCCGTGTGCAGCGCGAGGCGTTCAAGAAAGGAATTCCTGACATCCGTTTCTCCAATACCAAAGTATATGGAGCGTCCGAAGCCCAGAACCACTATCTTGAATATCTTTTCAAACCTGATAAAGGCGATACGCTGAGTCTCGACAAAGCCCGTTACGCCTACTATCGCGCACTTGCTTCAGATAAACTGGCCGATTTCTTCCCGCAGGCGCAGTTCAATCCCAAAAGCGGATTGTTCGACCTCACGCTCAAGGCTGCCGTCAAAAGCCGGTTCACCGGAGCGGTGGGTGGATACATTTCCTCCTCCACAAACAGCTTCCTGTATCTTGCGGCAGACTATTCCACCCTCAGCTTCCGCAGCATCAACACCTCGCTCAACGCCTGGATAGGTCAGTCCACTATGGCCGGAGTTTTCCGCGGACGTATGTTCCTTCCCACACGGTTCCCGTCATCATTTGGTGTTGAAGCCGTTGTGAGCCGTGAGAGATTCTTCGAAAGCGACCATGTATTCTTCGACGCATCACAGCCCACATTCCTCGTTGATCACGAATATTTCGGACGCCTCGTCTGGAGCCTCGCGGCCGGACGCCTCGGAATGGTCGACATCGGAGGCGGATATGGCGGCCTACGCTCATCATATTACCGAAACAACACTCTTGACAGCTACGAAGCCGGTAAACTACATGTACGGCGCAATCTCGGCGAGGTTTTCGTGCGCTACAATTCATCCACGCTTGACACACCCGACTACCCCCTTTCAGGCAACAGTTACAGCGTCACGGCGATGGGAGTCGCTGGCGAGACCGACGGTTCCGGTGAACGATGGGCACAACTCGAAGCCGCCACCCGCAACTATCCCGCGCTCAGCCGTAAATTCACCCTGGGTGTCGAGACAAACCTCATGCTCAGCACACGGAAGCTACTGCCCACCTACGGCGCGAGCATCGTGACAGCACCGGGCTTCACCCCTACCCCGGCCACCACGAACGCCTTCCGTCACAATTTCCATGCTGACAATTACGTGGCGGCAGGCGTCATACCGGTTTATAAGTTCAACAGTTCCCTCTCGGCACGTGTGGGTGGATATGTATTCATGCCGTTCCGCGCCATACGGAGCAACGCCGACGGTATCGGCGTACACCACGGCCGATGGTTCTCGGACCCCGAGGCATATGCCGAAGCCGACATCTCGTTCCGTCTTCCTTTCGCAACCTTGACAGGTTATGCCACCTACTCCACACTTCCGGGCAATAGATGGAGCCTCGGCATATCATTCGGCACTTGCATTCTCCCCCCGAAATTCTTGCGTTAAAGAACGGGAAATGCTACCTTTGCAAAAAATCACGAATCATGAACAAGGTCATCCTTTGCGGCATAGTGGGTCAGGATCCCACCATAAGACATATCGACAAGCGGCCACTGGCTGAATTTTCACTCGCCACTCATGAAGCGCCACGACTCGGACCCGACGGCAAGCCTCTACCACCGCCCACCGAGTGGCATCGCATCGTCATGTGGGACGCTAACGCCGAGTTCGCCGAAAAATATATCCGTAAAGGCTCTCGGCTGCTGATAGAAGGCAGCCTGCGCACCCGCGTTTGGGAAGACCGCAACGCCATCAAACGATCCGTAACCGAGGTTTACGTTAACACCCTCGAACTCCTCCCTCGCGGCACAAGAGAATGACACAAAGCGGCCCCGTCTGCGATAGATGGCAGACGGGGCCGCTTTGTGTCGGATTTCTTTTATTGTTATTCCGCCGTTTCTTCGGCTGCTTCAGCTGCTTTCTCTTCCTCTTTGGGAGCCTTGAACTCGGTGATTCCGGCTTTGAGCAGGAGATTGTACCACTGGAAAAGCTTGCGGATGTCGGAAGCGTGCACGCGTTCGCGGTCGAAGTCCTTGAGAATTTCGCCGAAAAGGTCGCGAAGCTGATCTTCGCTCTTTACAGCCTTGAGATCCACGGGCTGTCCGGAAGTGTGGGCTTTCACCAGTTCGAGCACATCGGCCAGAGGGATATCGTCGCCGTAGGTGTACATGGCTATATCTCCCAGCGACATCACCTTGTCGCGGGCATAGGCAGGAGTGCGCTTGCCGTCGGCGAGAGATTCAACGATGAGCATGTTGCGACCCTGGTTTACCAGGCGGTACAGTCCGGGCTTCCCGGCTATAGAGAGGATGGTTCTGATCATGTTCAAGAATTTATATAACTTATTTTGGTGCAAAATTAGTAAAAAATGCGGAAAAAGGAGTAACTTTGCAGGAGAAAAAACATCGGTGTCACACATGCGCTGACGCAGTAGATGTCAAATCAAGGAATATGTTGGAATATCTCAAGCATCTGATGCAGCTGCTCTTCGTGCCCGGAATGGGTTGGGAAGCGGTTGAAAATTCGGGTACGCAACCGCGCGAGCTCGACCGACGCGGCTTCTATCCCTGGCTCGCCGTTACGTGCCTGAGCCAGTTCGTGCCGCTGTGCTACGGACACGGCGCCACTTTCATTCTGATGCTCGAGCGCGCCATAGTTGTGGCAGGGGCCATGTTCGCCTCTCTTTTCCTTGCGAAACTTATCCTTGACCTCACACTTTCAGATCATATCGAAGGCGCCTCCGTGAACACTTCGCGCGTGGCTGTGTTCTGTTCTTACATCCTCGGCCTTGACTGCCTCTTCCGCATCATCGAGAATCTTCTGCCGGCCTCGCTCACCTTCCTGCTCTTCCTCCCGCTGCTTTGCATCTCGGTGGTGTTTCAGGGAGCGTCATATCTCGGTGTCCGCGATTCGTCGCTGCTGACATTCACGGTTCTCGGAACGGTTGCTACGGTTATTGTGCCGATTGGTCTTACTTCTCTTCTCTTATTATTCGTTTAGAAATCTCACATGAGCGCGAAAATGAAATTCAAGGAGGTCAATATCAAAAACCGGCGAGCCTCCTTCGATTATGCAATATCTGACACTTTCACCGCCGGAATTGTGCTTACCGGCACTGAAATCAAGTCGATACGCCAGGGCAAGGCCTCCCTTGTCGACACATTCTGCTACATTAACGACGGCGAAGTGTGGGTGAAAAACATGTACATTGCCGAATATTTCTACGGCACTTACAACAACCATACCGAACGCCGCGACCGCAAGCTGCTCCTCAACCGCAAGGAGATACGCGAGCTGCGCAAGGAGTCCGACGGCCCCGGATTCACCATCGTTCCACTCCGGCTGTTCATCAACGACCGCGGCTATGCCAAACTTGTCATCGGTGTTGCCCGCGGCAAAAAGGAATATGACAAACGCCAGAGCATCAAGGAGCGTGACGACCGCCGCGAACTTGCCCGCGCGCTGATGAAATAAGACCCGGTTCCCCAATATTTGTTAATGCTGAGGACGCATATCGCCGAGAGATTTTTGTCTTGAGATGAAGGAGCGTAGCCGTAGCTACGTGACTGAAGAACAAGGCAAAAAGCACCGGCGAGATGCGGTGGTAAAGGGGTAACTTTCTGCCCCGGCACACAATTACAAGCACCTAAATGCGATGGCAGCA
>CAMWNG010000074.1 GCA_947175575.1 uncultured Bacteroidales bacterium
TCACGTAGCTACGGCTACGCTCCTTCATCTCAAGACAAAAATCTCTCGGCGATATACGTCCTCTGCATTAACAAATATTGGGGAACCGGGGCTTATTCTTTTATTATTACCGATTGAGGATTTTGGCGGTGGAGGAGGGGGTGCGGACGATCAGGAGACCGCGGGGAAGGGTGGCTGTCTCGATTTCCGGAGCAGGTAGCCCGGAGGTGGAGCGAACCGTGGCCAATGTCCGGCCCGTTATATCGCAAACGGTCAGCCACATGGCGCCGGGGGCAGAGATAACCTCGCCGTCGTAATTGATTTCAGCGGTGTTTTCGACGGCTGCATCCTCAACTCCGGAGGCATCCGCAAGCCGATAGACAGCAATGCCGTTGGCGGGACAATATTGATATATGGTGTAGTCGAACGCATCGTTACGCTCGGCTATCAGCCAGTTGAACGTGGAATAGTTACCATCGTTATAACCCAGGTTACCGATCGGATTGACATTCGTAATGACACGGTCAAGAGTCATGTCGCGCACAGTGAATCCGCCCATGTAGTTCGCGCCTGAATTATGGATGAGCAGACGGTTGCCACCTTCCTGAATCACTGCGAAACCGCCGGTGGTATTACGGGCCGGAGGTGTGGTTCCCGTCCGTCCGGCCATGAGGTCTACTGACGTGTTTCCGAGATATTCCTTAATAGACGAAGAACGAATATGATAGTACCAATGCAGAGGGTTATTGGAGGCAGGAACGACATAAGCGGCCACAGTAGCCGTATGACTGAGCCCGTCGGCGATGATAACGCGGTCGAGATTGCCGGACAAGATGCGTGCGATGGACACAGCGGTCTGTTTGGCCGGATACAGATATATATAGCCTCCGTCCGCACCGAGAAGGTCACCCGAGGCATTTATGAAGTCTGTCTGTCCTTCGAGATTGAAATCGACCGTAAGTTCCACGGGCTTTACATCTGATCCGGGAACAGAACCGACAGGATAGATCAGGAACGTATGTTCGGCTCCTGTCGAAGCGTCGGCGCGCACTATTATGTTGCCGGCGTCGTCGCGCGCGCAACCATATCCGGCTCCCCCCGGAAGGGTGCCGAGATGACCGGTGCTGTCAAAGACATGCAAGAGCTTCTCATTGCAGTTGTTGATATAGAACCGCCCGTTGACACCGGTTCCCTGACGAGCATAAGTACCGTCAAGTTCCTTGAGAAAATTATCCGTGGTATTCGAGAAAATCCACTGACGCTCAAGCACAAGTTTGACATCGGCGGCCTCCTGCGGCGCAGCTTCGGGGTCGAAAGCCGAAGTGTACACACCTTCACCTTCTACGAACACACGCACAGGAGATTCACCCGGCGCCACAGCACGGAAATCAACAGCCACATAACCCGACGGAATGACACACAGCGTACGCTGCATTGTAACGGCCATATCAGCCTCCGGATCATAAATGGCAAGGCAGAGATTGCCTGAATCGGAGAGCAAGGCGGTGGCGGCATAAAGGTGCGAACCGTAGCGCAACCAGTCGAATGCCGCGGGGGCAGGAAGCAGGGCAGGGCGATCCTCGAGGGGTGAGACAGCCGACGCAGCGGGGTCAACCGTATATTCCACAGCCGAACCGGAGATGGAGAGGACGATATTGTCGCGGCTCATCGGGCTCATTGTCAGCAAGCCTTCGGCAGCGGCCCCTTTGCCGAAGGCATCAGAGAAAGGGAGGCATTGCGCCTGTGAAACCTTGCTCTTCGAAATCTCGATGGCACAAAGAGCCGTCTCCTCGGGTGCGGTGGTGAAAATCTTAAGGTTGTTGAGACGGCCTGAAACTGTCATCGACTTACCTATGACAGTCCCGGCTATATCATAATAATCATCGAGGTTCGCCACCTCTTCGGCCTCGGCCTCGGGCGACGTCCAGGAATAAAGTTTCCAGTTGGTGGCCGGAGCGAGCACAGAACCGAGCAGAAAGCCGTCGGCAGTCATGGCAATATCGCTCAGATCTTCGAGTCCGTCGGTGTCCATCGCTACGGGAGCAGCACCGTCGGCCCAGAAGAAAAGCCGGGCTTCTGAAGCAGCATCGTGTGCGAGAACATACCATCCCTGCGCTGTACGCACCGCACGGCGCACCTTCAGGCCTTCGAATTCCGCAGGCCATGCGGTAAGCACCGGTTCAGAAAGTGTATAATTCAATGACAGGGTGGGGTTGAATGTCGTCTCCGGATAATCCACTTCATTGACCGGAGAGGTGATTTCAGGATCCAGCTCCGGGAGATTGTGTCCGTCAAGACGGTCGGTGGTGATGAAATCGCAGCCCATATTGCCATAATTGAGATAGCCGGCGTCATCGTTGGTGGTCCACATGTTCACCTTGAGTCCCTGTGAATGGAACTTCTTGACAGCCGCACGGTCGAAATATCCTGCCTGGATGTCTGCGTCAATCTTCCATTTAACGCACCAGTCGAAATTCGAAGCCCATTTCTCTCCTGTGAGGAACTGAAGCTCGATGTCCGGATAATTCGTGCGGATATATTCGAGACACGGTTTCATGGAAGTGAGGATTATGCAGTTCGAGCGCATATCCATTTCGTCGATCTGGGCGATCAGCAAAGGAATTTTGGAACAGTCGTTGCTGTTGATGCCGGCGGTCCATTTCAGCTCGATGAGCGCACCGATTCCCGCATCCTTGCATATCTGGAGATATTCCTTCATGGAGCAGAGACGCCCAGTGTACGTCTGTCCGAGGCGGGTCTGTGTAAGGGTCTCGCTCTGCAGCTCCTCGAGAGTTGATTTCGCGAGTTCCTTTGTGCCCCCGAGACGTTTGGTGTCGTCATCGTGCGAACATACGAGAATATTGTCTTTTGTGAATTTTACGTCAGTCTCGAGATACTTGTATCCGAGTTTGACACCGTTACGAAACGATTCTTCGGAATTTTCCAGTCCGTAATTACTGCCGCGATGCCCCACAAGTATGGGCTGTGCGGCGGAAGACAGTGCTGCTAAGACAGCAACCGCCAGAGAAAGGATTTTTTTCATGGTCAAAGATTAGGTTTTCAATCACCGCAAAGTTAGGCAATTTTTTGAACCGATGCAAGCGAAGCAAGGGCCGGAGTCCAAAAGGGAATAAAAAATGGCGGAAAGTACGGATTTTTTTGTCGAGATAAAGTTTAATTGTCTAAAAATAGTTAACTTTGCAGTCTGAATCAGACCAACCGATCACACAATGGCAGACATAAGGATAGCCGGGATCATGCGTGCGGGAGTGTTTTCGCCCAACCACATAGGCAATGATGCGGCAATCTTCAATATGGTGGCCGATCAGCTGCGCAAACGCGGCTGCGAGGTGAATGTGTACACCGAGGAGGAGCTTGTGGCCTCAGGCGGTGTGCCTGAGCCGTATATATTCAACATGTGTCGTGACGAACGCTCTCTGGAGGTGCTTGCCCGTCTGGAGGATGAAGGACGTCTCGTGATCAACTCGGCCTACGGAATCCGCAACTGCGTTCGTGACCGCATGACACGAATATTCATGTCGGTCGGTACCCCCTACCCTGAATCTTTCATTGTCGACACCGACCAGGCCGTAAAGACAATGCTCACCAAGGCCGGAGTGGCGGGTTGCTGGATAAAAGGCGGCGATGTACACACCCGTCACCGTGAGGATGTAGCCTACGCCCGGCATCCGCAGGAGGCTCAGGAACTGCTTCAGGAATTCTTCATGCGCGGGCTCAAGACAGCCGTAATCAACCGCCACACCGAGGGCGAACAGATAAAATTCTACAGCGTGGCCGGGACGAGATTCTTCCACTGGTACTACGCTTTCAACGGCGGGCACTCGCGCGTGGGGCTGAGCCTTCTCAGCCAGAACGACGAACCGCATATGAGCTTCAACGCCGACGCTTTTCACCGTGTGTGCAACCGCGCCGCCGAAGCTCTCGGGATCCAGATATACGGCGGTGATGCCGTCGTGGAACCGGATGGCAAAGTTACCATAATCGACTTCGACGACTGGCCATCGTTCGCGCCCTGCCGTCAGGAAGCAGCACCGATAATCGCCCGGACAATAATGTCCCTGATAAAGAAACACAATCAGGAATGAAAAAGCACGCAAAAGAGTTGGCAGACAAGGTGATCAACGGCCACGGGATCTTCACGTTCCTGCGGTCGAGCCTGTCATCGCAACTCGCTTCATGGATAGACATGGGCACCCGTATGGTGTTCTATGCGTTCGTGTTCGCGTCGATGAGCGAATTTTACCGTTCGAACCTGTCGGTGGCCATAGGGGCGTTTGTGGGCGGCATCGTGAATTGCACCATCAATTACCGTTTCACCTTCCATGCATCGGGCCAAAGCATCAAGGCCGTTGCGGTGAAATATCTTCTGGTTTGGACAGGGTCGCTGCTTCTCAATATGTACGGCACCACATTCGCGGCACAAGGTCTCAGCCAATGGAAATGGCTGATATCCATTGGCTTCAAGCCCGACGGCATCTTCGCGGCCGCAACACTTCTGGTTTCGCTCATCGTGTCTCTGGCATGGAACTTCGTGCTGCAGCGGTCATTTGTCTACCGCCCGTCGTCTTTCGACCCGTACGCCATATCATTCGTAAACTTCATTACAGGAAAATCCAATAAGTGAAAATGGAAACAAAAAAATCCGCTTTCAACGTATTCCGTGATGCCCTTCAACAGGGAATCTATAAGGTAATCAACCCGTTTGTGCGCCTTCTCATAAAAATCGGTTTCACCCCCAATATGGTGTCAACCGTGGGCCTTTTCGGCAATCTTTGCGCTGCGGCGCTGTTTGCTGTGGCCGGCTTCAAGGCCATGGACGACGGCGGCATGCACTGGACCACCATCTGGGTGGCCGGAATAGTGATCATCGCCTCCTCGCTGTTCGACATGCTTGACGGTCAGGTGGCGCGTCTGGGTAATATGGTCAGCCGTTTCGGGGCTTTCTATGATTCCGTGCTTGACCGCTACTGCGAAATGATCACACTGGGAGGCATAGCGTTCTACCTCATTTGCATCAACGCGCCCGCGTGGGCCCTTGTGACATTCCTGGCGCTGGTCGGTTCTGTGATGGTCAGCTACACACGCGCACGCGCCGAAGGGCTCGATGTCGAATGTAAGGTAGGATTCATGCAACGTCCCGAACGTGTAGTGGTGACCTCGCTGTGCGCGATAGCGGCGGGAATCACCGGCGAGTCCGGTGCCGATGAGGCGGCTGTGCTGATTATCGGCCTGGCCATGGCGCTGATAGCCGCACTCGCCAATCTCACAGCGTTTGTACGCATAGCCCACACAAAGGCAGCCATCGAAGATAAATGAGCATCGATCAGGAATCGCACAACTTCCGGAATCATTCACGCAACTCCCGCCTGCCACAGGCGCGCGAGGCAGTGATTATGGCCGTGTCGCTGGTAGTATGGCTCACAGTGACCGCGCTTTTCGTAGGCTTCCGTCCTGAACATATAGCAATGGCAGTGCTTCTGGCTGCACTGTTCATCGCCACACCGATGACGAGACGTACGGTAGTGGCCCTGCTGCCGTTCGCGCTCTTCGGTATCAGCTACGACTGGATGAATATCCTGCCAAACTATGAGGTGAATCCGGTGGACATTCGCGGGTTATACGAAACAGAGAAAAGTCTTTTCGGTATCACGGTATCGGAAGCGATGCGCCTGACGCCCAACGAATTTTTCGCCCAACATCATGCCGTATGGGCCGACATACTGGCCGGTTTCTTCTATCTGTGCTGGGTTCCGGTACCTATCCTTTTCGGCCTCTGGCTCTATTTCACTGGTAAGGAAAAGGCATACCTTCATTTCGCTCTGGTGTTTCTATTCGTAAACCTGTTAGGATTTGCCGGTTACTATATCCATCCGGCCGCCCCGCCGTGGTATGTCGCCTCCCACGGCTTTGACTTCATTCCCGGCACACCGGGCGAAACCGCAGGACTGGGACGATTCGACGCATTGACCGGCCTTGGCATCTTCAACAGTCTGTATGCGCGTAACGCCAACGTATTCGCAGCCGTACCGTCGCTTCATTCGGCCTATATGCTCGTAGCGTTCATCTACAGCGTACGCAGCCGATGCCGGTGGTGGATACAGGCCGCATGCGGCATTATCTGCGCCGGTATATGGTTCACGGCCGTCTACACATCACACCACTATATAATCGATGTCCTCGCCGGCATCGGAGTCACCCTGCTGGGATTCGTGCTGTTCGAATATGTACTGATGCGTATTCCGGCGTTCAGCAAATTTATTTCCCGTTACGTCTCCTATATAAGCCCGAAGAATGTTTGTTGATCTGAAACGACAGTATCGCGCCTCGCTCAAATCCATGGATACAGAGGAGCGTATCGACCTGTATTTCTACCGGCCGATAGGTTTCGCGTGGGCTTATCTGTTCAGAAAACTCGGAGTAAGACCCAATGCCATAACGATAGCATCAATTTTCATAGGCGTGGCCGGCGGTATCTGTTTCTACTACAACGACCTCCTGATCAACGCTATCGGCATGCTGCTTATAATCTGGGCCAACAGCTTCGACAGCGCCGACGGACAGCTCGCACGCCTGACCAACGACTACTCGCGGCTCGGCCGCATTCTGGACGGTCTCAGCAGCGAACTGTGGTTCGTGGCAATATACATCGCCATCTGCCTTCATGAGAATACTTTTTCGGCATGGTTCGGCGCACACAGGAGTGTTATCTGGATTTTGGGAATATGCGCCGGCCTGTGTCACGCACAACAGGCGCGCATGGCCGACTATTACCGTCAGTTCCATCTGCTGTGCGTGCGAGGCAAGGAAAGCACCGAACTGGAGAATACAGCCGAACTCCATAACGCTTTGAAAAGCCTGTCATGGAGGAAGAATTTCATAAAAAAACTCGTACAAACCTGCTATTATAACTACACGGAGAGTCAGGAAAAGGCAACCCCGGCCCTACAGGCCCTTCGCCGTGAGATGTGGACCCACTGGCCCGACGGCATTCTGCCCCCTACCCTCAGCCGCAGCCTCCGCCAGGCTTCTCTGCCATTGATGAAATACACCAACATCCTCTCGTTCAACTGGCGGGCAATTGTACTCTTCATTACCGTGTTCATCAGGCAGCCATGGCTCTATTTCGTGTTTGAACTCGTTGTGCTCAACGGAATTCTGGTCTATATGCGTTACAAACACGAACGATTCTGCCGCAGATTCACCACTGAAATCCGCGAGGGAAAATACTGAAACATAATGCCGACAAGAAATCGCGAGACACAGACAGGACTAAAAGAATTTCCCGCAGACCGCTGGGTACGGTTCACCATAGCCGGCCGCGAATACATAGGGCGCGCCGTGCGTCTGGAGCGCGCTAATGTGGTGGCGAGCATCGACACCACCGGGAAGTCCGTGACCTTCTCATGGCCCTACATCTGCGACAATGTGGCCGGAGAAGTTATGATACTCTGAGACCGTCAGCTCGCGGGAGGGTTCTTACGGTAAAGATCCTCGATTATAATGCCGGCGAGGGTAAGGCCGGCGATGGCCGTAGTATGTGCGAAGGTTCCGTTGGCACCTTCCGGATCCTGGTATGGCTGTGGAATCACCTCAGGAGAATATACGCACTTGAACTTGCGCGCCGGACGCATGTCGTGACGCTTGAACCACTGCCGCAATGCCCTCGCGAGGGGGCAGCCCTGCACCTTCCAGAATTCGGCGACATCAATCCGGGAAGCGTGGAGCTTCCGCGCCGCTCCCATTGACGATACGAGCGTGGCACCGGAACGGGTGGCGTTAAGAATCAGATGCGCCTTGCATGTCAGGGAGTCGATCGCGTCTACCACATAGTCGTAATCGCCAAGCGGATAAGTGTCGGCATTTTCAGGCGAATATACGTCGTAAACGGTGCGTAGATGCAACTCCGGATTAATTTCGAGCAGCCGACGACCGAGCACCTCCACCTTGGGCCGGCCGACCGTTGCCGTCGTGGCGGGAAGCTGACGGTTGATGTTAGAGAGAGCTACCGTGTCGCGGTCGACAATGGTAATGGCGCCTATTCCGGAGCGAACGAGTGCCTCCGCACACCACGAGCCGACTCCGCCGACACCGAATACAATAACCGATGTGGCAGCCGCGGCATCCATCATGCCGTCGCCTGCCACAAGCCGGGTACGTTGAAATATCGGATTCAAAACGCTAAGTTACTCAAATCAAAGATCCTCGTTGATGTTGTATGGGTCATCCTCGCCAAAGGCGGCATCGAAATCGGAATCTTCGGCAGCCTTACGAGCCTCGATGGCTTCGTCGATAGCTGCACTTTCCGCTACGATTTTCGCTATGTTCTTCTTAATGGCCGGACGATCCTCGTCCTTGCCTCCGCGCATTGCCTCAGTTATCTTTGCTGAAATTTCCTCGAAGAGCTCGGGGTTGTCCTGAAGGGTCTGCTTGGCAGCCTCACGCCCCTGGGCAATCTTGGAGCCGTTATAGCTGAACCACGAGCCGCTCTTTGAGATGACATTGTACTCCACACCGAGGTCGATGAGTTCGCCGGCACGGGAAATGCCCTCGCCGAACATGATGTCGAATTCGGCCTTGCGGAAAGGAGGAGCCACCTTATTCTTGACCACGCGCACTACTGCGTGGCGTCCGAGCACGTCATCGCCGTCCTTTATGGATGCGCGCGAGCGGATATCAATGCGCACCGTGGCGTAGAACTTGAGCGCGTTACCGCCGGTGGTGGTTTCAGTGGGACCGAACATCTGTCCGATCTTCTCGCGAAGCTGATTGATGAAAATGCAGCAGGTGTTGGTACGCGCGATGATACCGGTGAGCTTACGCATGGCCTGCGACATCAGGCGCGCCTGCAGACCCATCTTGCTGTCGCCCATATCGCCTTCGATCTCGCTCTTGGGCGTAAGTGCGGCCACGGAGTCGATGACCAGAAGATCAATGGCCGACGAGCGTATGAGCTGCTCCGCGATTTCAAGCGCCTGTTCGCCGTTGTCAGGCTGAGCGAGCAGGAGGTTGTCGATATCAACTCCGAGAGCCTGAGCGTAGAAACGGTCGAAGGCGTGTTCAGCGTCGATTATGGCCGCGATACCGCCGGCTTTCTGACATTCCGCGATGGCGTGGATGGCAAGAGTGGTCTTACCGGAGGATTCGGGACCGAAAATCTCAATAATACGTCCGCGGGGAAAACCACCTACACCCAAAGCGTAATTAAGTCCGACGGAACCGGTGGAGATAACGTCGATATTCTCGATGGCTTCGTCGCCGAGCTTCATGATCGCGCCGCGGCCGAAGTCCTTTTCAATCTTTTCCATCGCCGAGCTAAGAGCGGCCAACCGTGCCTCCTTGGGGTCGGTAGGTGTCTTTACGACTTTCTTGGATTCTTTTTTTGCCATATATATCTTGTTTTTTATTATTATCAAATTAAGTCTACCAGGAGACCGATGTTACAATCACGATGCAAAGTTACCCACCGTAATGTGCCATAACAATTCACACCTATGTTAAAATAAGCAAACATCAGATTCCCTGAATATGCAAAGATACGACATTCCTGCCAATAAATCCTCAAAACGACGGAAATAAATCTGACAAACCATCGAAAAAACGCGTCTTAAGACAAATCGAACCACGCGGGGGAAGAGAATGTTTAAAATACATCACATCGAATGTTTATGGAAGGCTTTATAGAATTTTTCCGCACACATCCGCTTATTGCAGTCTTTCTCACAGTCGGGCTCGGCTTTCGGCTCGGCAAGGTACGCATAGGCGGTTTTTCGCTCGGCGCTGTTGCGGCCACACTGATTGTAGGCGTTATAGTAGGACAGATGCGCATAGCTCTGCCCGATGTGCTGAAAAACGTGTTCTT
This sequence comes from uncultured Bacteroidales bacterium, assembly GCA_947175575.1. Classification (GTDB taxonomy): domain Bacteria; phylum Bacteroidota; class Bacteroidia; order Bacteroidales; family Muribaculaceae; genus CAG-873. The sequence continues at coordinate 9,860 of CAMWNG010000074.1, forward strand.
CCTGTTTTTCCTTTTTGCGATAGGCTATAATGTGGGGCCGCAGTTTTTCCGGTCGTTCCGCGGTCCGGGACTCCGCATGGCCGGATTCGCGGTGTGTCAGGCGCTGATCTGCGCGGCCACGGTGTGGGTGGCCGCCCGGCTGGCGGGCTACAACCACGGGATTGCGGCCGGACTGTTCGCGGGATCGCAAACCGCATCCGCATCTCTCGGGATACTCGCCGACACGGCACGTTCAATGCAGATAAGCGCCGAAGAGCGCGATTACCTGCTCATGATCATTCCGGCATGCTACGCTGTGACCTACGTTTTCGGTACGGCAGGATCGGCGTGGTTTCTGTCTGTTGTCGGACCTAAGATGCTCGGTGGCCTCGACAAGGTAAAAGCTCAGGCTACGGAGATGGAACTGCAGATGGACGGCAAGAGCAGTGTTCAGGCCTCACCCGGTGAGGTGAGGGCAGGGCGTCCGGTTGTGTTCCGGGCCTACATGGCGGAAGGTGACTGGTTCTCGACGCCCCGCACGGTAGCCGATATCGAGGCTCTGTATGCTTCAAAAGGCGCGAGAATCGTCGTTGAGCGCATAAAAACAGCCAAGGGTATAGAAACCCCTACTCCAACAACGACGGTGGCTCAGGGCGATTCTGTGGTGATCGCCGGGCGTCGTGAGGCCGTGATAGAGTCAGGTGTGAACCTCGGACCCGAATGTATTGATGCCGGACTGCTGAATTTCAGCGCCGAAAAGACTCCGGTGACCATATCGTCGAAAGCCGCAGGAATATCGACCCTCGGCCAACTGCGAGCTCAGGACTATATGAACGGCGTGCTGATAGCTGAAGTCAGGCGCGGAGGTATGAGACTTCCGGTAAGGACACAGACCCCGCTTCAGGCCGGCGACGTGATAACGCTGGTGGGTTTTCCGCGTGACATAGCCGAAGCGGCCTCACATATAGGCTACGCCGACCCTCCGGGCACCGCTACCGACATGGTCTTTCTGGGGCTGGGCATCGCTGCCGGCTGTGCGCTTGGGTCGGTAGTGTTCACGATTGGCGGGCTGCCCCTCTCGCCGGGCATGAGCGTAGGCACGCTTATCGCCGGCCTCGTGCTGGGCTGGCTGAGGCACCGGCATCCCTCGTTCGGACACATACCGCCGGCATCAGTATGGCTTCTCAATCAGCTTGGCATAAACATGTTCATCGCTGTTATCGGTATCACGGCGGGAGCATCGTTCCTGCATGGCATCCACGAAGCCGGAATACTGATTTTCCTGGTGGGCATGATATGCACTCTGGTGACACTGACGCTCAGCATCCTGCTGGCATCGAAAGTGTTCCGTTTTCCGGCCCCGGTGGCTCTGGGATGCGTGGCCGGCGGACGCCTCGCCGTGGCGGCGATCGGCGCCGTGCTCGACCGTCTGGACAGCGATGTACCGAATTTAGGATATACCATCACCTATGCCGTGGCGAACATCTCACTGGTGTTCTCGGCATTGTTAATTTTATTGATATAAGTAACTCTTCAAAATTAGTTTATATTATGGCTTTTTTTGCAACCCTTCGGGCTGATATGCCTTTGATTGTCTTGATGGAGACTTTCTCCCTTTCGTTCAGTCGTGTAGCTCGCTACACTCCTTCTCTCAACGAAGA
>CAMWNG010000075.1 GCA_947175575.1 uncultured Bacteroidales bacterium
TGGTACCCCCGGTCTTCCCCCCCCGACTCTTCTCAAATAAATATAAAAAACCCCCCCCCCGGGGGGCCCCTCCCCATTGGCCCGCCCACCGCTTTTTCCCCCAGTATTGCCAGTTTCTGTGCCAGTTTCGGGCTCTGGCTTTTGCCCAATCCGATTTTTCTTTGTAATTTTGTATCCTAATACGTACTTGCGCAGACAAATGACCGCCAATAATGTAAGTATAATTATATACAAATATAAATAAAAAGAAACTTCCTTGTAGTCGCAAAAGGTTTGGTCGCCTGTCTGCCTACTCGGAAGTTCCTTATTTTTAAGCTATGGCTGAGAGAAAAGATTTCCTCAAAGGTAGAAAAGCAGTGACATTCCTTGATCTATTTGCAGGGGCCGGAGGTATCAGTGAGGGTTTTCTTCAAGCCTTTACCGATGACAAATATTTCAAATTCATACTTGCTAGTGACATCAACGAGAATTGCGAATTGACACATACCGTCCGTTACAATCGCCAGTTTGGACTTGACACCAAGTTCATAACTGAAGATATTATGTCTCCCAATTTCATTCCTCGCCTTCTTAGGGAACTTAACGGAACGGAAATTGACGTAGTAACCGGAGGACCGAGCTGTCAATCATTCAGTCTTTCAGGTCGTCGTAAACATTTTGATAAAAGAGATAATCTTTTTCTTCATTATCTAAATGTTATACGCAAATTGCGTCCCAAATATTTTGTCATGGAAAATGTCAAGGGGCTTTTAACCAAAGAAAAAGGGAAATTCAAAGAAGCTATTTTACATGAAATTCGTTCCATTATTGACGATTCTAATATTCCGGCTTTTTTAGTATATCTTAGCGGTATGCTTGAGAAATCGGCTTCTGCGTTTGTGAAAAACTGTATTTTAACAAAAGTCAATTTAGAAGTTGAAGATGATAAAGAAGCCTTAATATCAAGAGACAGCTACTTTGCTATCCTCGAGGCACAGTTTAAGGCCATAACACGTAAAATTGATTATCGGTATAGTAAATCGAACATCAATATTGCTACTATTAGACACGGTCTTAATCTTTTAAGACGCTCTGAGGAAAGAGCCTCCATTACAGCATCTATTATAAACGAAAAAACTCATGCTGATATTGACAATGACTTTTTCGTAACCGGATTTAACAATTTCCTCTCCTTAATTGACGACTCTACGATTATCGACACCATTCTCTCCGCAATAGATACCTTTGAGTTTTTTGACAATTCTTCTTCAGAGGTAACTGAGTTCCGCCAGATGATTAAGTTATATTCTTGTACGCTTGACGAGACATTTGACCTCATACGTCATTACTCCAAGAAACATAAGAGTGAGCAGGAATTAGACGAGCATCTTGAAGCTATTCGTCTTTATAAAGTTGCTAGACCAATAGTAGTTCATTCTGCTAATTATGGAGTCCCTCAAAATCGGGAAAGAGTATTGTTTATTGGTTGTCGTAAAGATCAAGATTTGATTGACGATGTTCCGGCAACCATTAAACCTGAAGAAAAAGTTACAGTGTATGAGGCAATCCATGACCTTGACTTTATAGGCAATGGTAGTGTTGAGAGTGAATACGGAAACCGTCGTATTATAAAAGAATTCGAACCGTTAATTCGCAAACGCGAGGTTCAAGGTCATATTTCTGACTCTCAAGAGGCGCAAACTTTCGCTGAGTGGTCAAAACATGGCCGTTTTGGACACCGCTTCACTTTCAGTTGCGAGCCATTCTATGTTCGGTCTCTTGAAGATTTGAACAATAACCTTTTCTGTGAGCCATTTGTTTTGTATAACCATCAAACGAGTTCGCAAAGTGAAGATGTCAGGCAACGACTTTCAATCATCGCAAGACATGGTGCCTATGATTCAGATTGCAAAGACGAGTTATCCAAACATGGTCTTGAATCAAATAAAAGGAATTATACCGTATTGAACCCCGAAGGACAATGCCCGACGGTTGTAACAATGCCAGACGACTTCATTCACTACGCTGCTCACAGGGCAATGACAGTGAGAGAAATGGCTCGTCTTCAATCGTTTGATGACTCTTTTGTTTTTCAAGGGAAACGCCAAACAGGAGGTACTAAGCGTAAATCTGAAATTCCGCAATACACTCTTGTTGGCAATGCCGTACCACCATTGATGGCTCGTGCAATCGCTAATACTATTCTATCCCATATTAAGTAATCGTCTATGATTCATATGCGCCCATATAATACTTTTGAAACCAATAACGTAAAGTTTCTGGTTGATAAGCAGGTGCAGTTTGCCACCATACAAATTACCGAAACCGGGTTAAAGAAAAGCATTTTAGATGCTACTGCTCCTGTTCGTGCATATTTTAAGGAAAAAGGAGTACATGACTACGATGTGCAATGCCAAGGACCAGATCATAAGCGAGTGATTGACACTTATATCTTGACAGAAGGGTCACGCCACCTTACTAAGACATCACTTTACCGACCTATTACCAAGAATGGAGACCCTCGACTTTGGGTTAACAAAGTTCGTAATGTGGAGTTTCTTCGGGCAAATGATATATTTGCGCTAATCGCTCACAACGGGTTTCTTTATGCTGTAAATCTCTCGACGGTAAATATCCCTATTGTTTTCCAATCTCCTATTGATACTCCGCTGAAAGATTTAATTCTCGAAATATTGCGAGCCAAGACTTCTGTCAGTGATGAACTGCTTGGCTTGATAAGGGACAAAATGACCGATTGGATGCCAGCCGAAATTCTTGCAGATACTGGCATTGGTCGTACCGTTGAAACCATTCTCGGCATTGAGATGAATGCCTCTCAATTTCCAGATTATAAAGGTATTGAACTTAAAAGTCACCGAGAGGCATCTCGAGTTCGTAACACTTTATTTACACAATCTCCTGAATGGGAAATAAGCAAACTTAAAAGCGGTCGTGCTATTGTTGATAAATATGGTTATATACCCGAGGGATATGACCATAAGTCGCTCCATGTAACTCTGTCTGCCAACCGCCCAAATCCACAGGGTCTTGGCCTTTTGATTCAGCCAAAAATTGGCTTACTCGAAGCCGATGAATTTTCAATGGTGCCATTGGAGAATGGGACTTTTAGGAAAATAGATGAGGTCGCCGCTTGGCACCTCATAAAATTACATGAAAGACTTCTCACCAAACATCGCGAAACCTTTTGGATTGACGCGGAGACAAGGGTTGACAACGGGAGAGAATATTTTCGTTGTACCAAAATACTCCACACCAAAAACCCTATTCCATCGCAGTTTGACGTTTTACTTGACCAAGGTCAGATTACTGTCGATTTTCTCCTCTGCCGCCGCTCGGGTGGAGACACTTATAGCTTTAAGATTAAAAGTGCTGCTCGTTCTCTCTTGTTCCCAGAAAGCGATATATATAATCTATGAGTTTGATATTTATAGAACTTGAAACCTAAACAAGAACATAATCTTCGAAATATGGCCAAATGGGCGTGATTATTTTTTGTGGGTGATGAGATTTTTTCGTAACTTTGCGCTCCGAAAACGAATGTGGACAGATTTGGCTGCTTGCAACCACTTGAAAAAATGCTAAAACGACGGCCCGCGGGCCGTAGCAATATGCCGCGCATCCGAAAGCGCGCATAGCCAAATCCCCCTCCCGCATTCATCCGCCACAGCGGTGAAAGCGGTTTTTTATTGTCTAACGCTCCAGTGGGAGCATAAAACCAATCAATTGGCTATGAACTATTTCTTCACTTCAGAATCAGTATCGGAAGGACATCCCGACAAGGTGGCCGACCAGATTTCAGACGCCGTGCTCGATGAATTTCTGGCACGCGACCCCGAATCTAAAGTTGCCTGCGAGACCATGGTCACCACAGGCCAGATAATCGTGGCAGGCGAAATACGCTCCGAGGCATACATCGACATCCAGGACGTGGCCCGCGAGGTGGCGAAGCATGTGGGATACGACCGTTCCGAACTCGGCTTCGACGGCGAATCATGCGGCGTACTTCTCGCAGTGCACGAGCAGAGTCCGGACATCAACCGCGGCGTGGTGCGCGAAAAGCCCGAGGAACAGGGTGCCGGCGACCAGGGCATGATGTTCGGCTACGCCACCGACGAAACCCCGCTTTACATCCCCCTGACCCTCGCGCTCAGCCACGCTCTGCTCAAGGAACTGGCCGAAATCCGCCGCGAGGGTGTTGACATGACATACCTCCGCCCCGACTCCAAGAGCCAGGTGACAGTGGAATACTCCGAGGACGGCACTCCCCTGCGTGTGTCGACAATAGTTGTCTCCACTCAGCACGACGAATTCGTAAAACCGTCAGCCGAAGTTACAGCGCAGGAAGCCGACCGCCGCATGCATGATGTCATCGCCCGCGACGTACGCGACATCCTCCTGCCGCGCGTCAAGGCCAAACTTCCCGAGAACATCCGTCATCTCATCAGCGACGATGTCGAACTGCTGGTAAATCCCACTGGCAAATTCGTGGTGGGCGGACCCAACGGCGACACCGGCCTGACCGGACGCAAGATAATCGTCGACACCTACGGAGGCCACGGCGCACACGGCGGCGGCGCCTTCTCCGGCAAAGACCCCTCCAAAGTGGACCGCTCGGCAGCCTACGCCGCACGCCACATAGCCAAGAACCTCGTGGCCGCCGGTGTGGCATCGCGCGCCCTGGTGCAGGTGGCCTACGCCATCGGCAAGGCTGAACCGGTGAGCATCAACGTAAACACCTACGGCACAGCCAAGGTCGATATGACCGACGGCGAGATCTCCAATCGCGTGGCCGGCCTTTTCGACATGCGTCCCTACGCCATCGAACGCCGCCTGAAGCTCCGCAACCCCATCTACCGCGAGACATCCACCTACGGCCACGTAGGCCGTACTCCGCGCACTGTCACCAAGACTTTCCGGACCTACGGCGAAAAGCCTTTCACCCGCGAAGTCGAACTTTTCACCTGGGAGAAACTGGACTATGTCGACGCCGTACGCGATGCTTTCGGCCTGAAATAGTCTCTTACCTCGGCCTCGAATCATCTCCAGGGCGACCCTCCGCGGGGTCGCCCTGTCTTGTTTTTCAGCAAGTTTGCCGCGCGGACGTTGTGAATTTTAACTTTTTATTGTAACTTTGTCGGATAATTATTGTACGATGGACAAAAATCAACCTCGGTGGACTGAAATTGAGCACCTCCCCGAATGGGACGAGGAGTTCTACAACGTCTACACCGCTAAAAAATACGGCAAGTGGGTGATGCTCAAGACCCTCAAGCCCGACCTCAAGGACAATCCCGAGATGCAGGCCATGCTTGAGAAGGAATTCGACGTGCGCTACAATCTGGCTCACCCGCACATCATCATGATCAACGATCTCGAGGATGTGCCCGGCGTGGGGCTCAGCATCATCACCGACGATGTCTACGGCGATTCGCTCGCCAAGCTCCTCCGGACCGGCAAACTCACCACCGCCCACGTACAGAAACTCCGCAACCAGCTTGTGGACGCCCTGGCCTACATTCAAGACAACCATCTGGCCCACAAGCCCCTCCGCCCCGAAAACATAATTTTCACCGAAAATATCGGAAACCTCAAGCTCATCGACGTAGGCTTCGAGCAACGCAAGGCCCTCTCGCCGGTCGACACGGCCGACGACATCTACAACTATGGTCTCGTGGTCCGGCAGGCTCTCGACCGCAGCGGCATCGACGACCCCGTGCTGCGGCGTGTGGCCGACCGCTGCCTTGACCCCGATCCGCGCCGACGGTACTCCTCCGTCCACAACCTCCGTCTCGCCCTGGCCGGCCGCGACACGCGACGCCTCATCGCCTGGGTACTCGCATTCCTTGCCGTGATGGTGGTGATCCTCGTATGGCTTTCCGTTTTCCCTCCCGTAAATCATTGAAATCATGTCTGTAACCGTCATCCCCATTCTCCCCTCGAAATCGAACCTGAAGAAATATGTCCAGTTCGGCACCGACCTCTACAAAGGTAACGACTGCTTTGTGCCTCCGCTGGTCATGGACGACATCAACACCCTCTCGCCCGACCGCAACCCGGCATTCGAGCATTGTCAGGCGCAGTGTTTCCTCGCATACCGCCACGGGCAGATCGTAGGCCGCATCACCGCCATAATCAACGACCTGGTGAACGCGAAATCCGGCGTGAGATCCATGCGTTTCGGCTGGGTTGACTTCATTGACGACGATGAGGTGGTCGACGCCCTCTTCCGCGCCGCCACCGACTGGGGACGCGAGCGTGGCTGCGTGGAAATCATCGGCCCGATGGGATTCTCAGACATGGACCACGAGGGCATGCTCATCGAAGGATTCGACGAAATGGGTACAATGGCCACCATCTACAACTATCCTTACTACCCCCGGCACATGGAACGGATGGGATTCAAGAAGGAAGTGGACTGGGTGGAATACCGCATGAAAGTGCCCGAAGCCGTTCCCGAAAAATATCTCCGCATCGCCGACATCGTGCGCCGCAAATACGAACTGCGTGTGATCAAATACACATCCCGTAAGAAAATCAAGGAAGAATACGGCCACGCCCTGTTCGAGGTGATCAACGAGGCATACGCCGACCTCTACGGCTATTCGCCCCTGTCTCCCCGCCAGATCGACTACTATATCGACGAATACCTCGGCATCCTGCGTCTTGAGGACGTGTGCGTGGTGGTGGATAAAAACGACAGACTTGTCGCGGTGGGAATCTCGATGCCGTCGCTTTCGAAAGCGTTGCGGCGCTGTGACGGCAAGATGCTCCCGTTCGGCTGGTTCTATCTCTGGCAGGCCATACGGGGCAAGTCCGACGTCGTGGATCTGCTCCTCGTGGCCGTGAAGCCAGAGTACCAGAGCAAGGGCGTCAACGCACTGATTTTCTGCGACCTCATCCCTCAATACATCGCCAACGGCTACCGCTACGCCGAATCGAATCTTGAACTCGAGGGCAACGCGAGCGTACAGAAACAATGGGAATATTTCGAACGCCGGCAGCACCGCCGCCGCCGCGCTTACCGTAAACCCCTCTAATTCCGAAACATCATGACCCAGAACACTCCCGGATATTCGACCCCCCGGCCTTCATTCAAACAGCGCCTCGCAGCCACCAAACGCTCCCGCTGGATACGCTTCGGAATCGTTTCACTGTTATTTTTCGCATGGGTGGCATGGATGGGCAACTGGTGGCTCGCGCTGCTGTGGCTCCTTCTCGGCGATATATACATCACCGGCTACATCCCCCTTACATGGTGGAAAAACAGCAAGAACAAGACCGTACGCACCATAATGAGCTGGGTGGACGCCATCGTCTACGCCCTCGTTGTGGTCTATTTCGTGTTCGCCTTCATCGGGCAGAACTACCAGATTCCCTCTTCATCGCTTGAAAAGACCCTCCTGACCGGCGACTACCTTTGGGTGAACAAGGTGCTCTACGGCCCTCGTGTGCCGATGACACCCGTTCATTTCCCTCTGGTGCACAACAAGATGCCGATCCTCGGCACCGACTCCTACCTTGACTCCCCGTCGCTCTCATATCACCGTCTCAAAGGCATACGCAATGTGGAATCGGGAGACATCGTGGTGTTCAACTTCCCTGCCGGCGACACAGTCACCACCAAATTCGAGGAGTCGCCCGAATACTACTATCTGCTTGTAGAACGATACGGACGCGACCGCATCGCCTCCGACCCCGCCACATTCGGCGAGATCAAATACCGGCCCGTCGACCGCCGCCAGAATTTCGTGAAACGTGCGGTCGGCCTTCCGGGCGAGACTCTCCGAATTGTCCGCGACACAATCTATATCGACGGCAAGGCGCAGCAGATGCCGCAGCACGCACAGTTCGCATACCTTCTGGCCGGCGACCGCAGTCTCTACGATGATGATGATTATCTCCACTCGCTCGGAATCTCGCATGACGATTTATCCGCCATCAACTTCAGCCCGGCTGAACGCGAGTATCTCGATGCCGCAATGCCGGGGTCCGCGAAGTCGAAATATCTTTATATGGTGGTGCTGACCGATGAGATGATCGAAAGATTGCAGGCCGACGGCTACATCAACGCCCTACGCAAGGTTGCCGAGATTTTCCCCACCACCGGCGAGAACGCGTTCCTGTTCCCCTCCCCGCTCGCCAACGACTGGACTCTCTCAGACTATGGCGGCGAGAACGGACTCTATATCCCCAAGAAAGGCGATACATTGCCGCTCACTGCCGATAATTGGGTGACATACGAACGCTGTATCCGCAACTACGAAGGTCATACCGACTCTTGGTTCGACACCGCCACCGGCACAGCCTACGTGGACGGAAAGCCTGCCGGGACATACACCTTCGCGATGGACTACTATTTCATGATGGGCGACAACCGCGACCGCTCTCAGGATTCGCGTTTCTGGGGATTTGTACCCGAAGACCACATCGTGGGATCCCCCGCCATGGTGCTCATATCGTTTGACAAGGACCGCAGCATGTTCAACGGCGGCATACGCTGGAACCGCATCCTGCGCGACGCCAATCCCGACAAGTGACCCCGCTTGTTGTCCACCCCGACCGGAGTCTGATTCTGCCGCCCCGCCTGTTCGGGTCGGTGGGCTACTATGCGCTGATGGCACGATACGGGCATGTCACCGTGGACACGTCCATGCGTTATGACAAACGCCACAAGGCCGTCCATCGCTACGACATCGTGGACACCCGCGGCCCGGTCACACTCACCGTCCCGCTCGCGAAACCTCACGGCACGGCACATCCCACTTGGGCCGACGCCGCTGTCTCGACCCACGACCAGTGGTGGCATCAGCACCGTGTTACTCTCGAAAGCGCCTACGGACGCACACCGTATTTCGAATTTCTGATCGACCGGTTCGCACCGCTGATCGCTGACCCCTCCGGCACTTCGCCGTGGCCTTCCGCTCTCGGTCTGGCCGGGAAAGCCGACGCGATTGTGCGTGAATTCCTCGGATTCGACAACTGCGTGAAATGGCAGGCCGCGGATCAGTCCGGCAGTGCTCTTGATCTCCGCCATGCCTCGTTCGATGTGCCTTCCATGCCTCATTACCGCCAGTTGCGCTCCGCAAAACTCGGTTTCATACCCGATCTTTCCATCCTTGACATCATATTTAATCTCGGCCCGGAATCCGTATTCTTCCTGAAACGGCTCGGCGACTTCATTCAACAATCATCATGCAAGCCTCGACCACAAAACCCTCCCGGCTCTCCGGCTGGACAATCATAGACTTCTGTGCCATAGCCATTGCTGTAATCCTACTCGTCACATTCATTCTCATGCCCTCGCAACGCGCAAAAAACACCATTTATCCCCCGGCCCTCAGACCCGGTGACAAGATCGCGGTGATCTCGCCCTCGGGACCTGTCGACTCCACAGCCGTCGACTCCGCCATGACCGTGCTCCGCGAACTCGGCTTCAATCCCGTATGCTATCCGCACGCTCTGGGTCGCAACGGCCACTTCAGCGGCTCACATGACGAGCGGCTCGCCGACCTCCGGATGGCTTTCTCCGACCCTGACGTACGTGCCATCCTCTGCGCACGCGGTGGCTACGGTGCCGTACATTCGCTCGACACCCTCCGGAGCCTGCCACTCGAAAAAGATCCCAAATGGGTGATAGGCTTTTCAGACATCTCGGCTCTGCACGCGCTGATGCAGTCAAAGGGCATCGCGTCGGTTCACGCTTCAATGGCCAAGCACATCGCTTTAGGAGCCGATGACATCGACAATGCCGCACTTCTCGATATACTTCGCGGCAAATTTCCCACCTATACCTTCTCCTCCAACCCGTTAAATCATATCGGCAAGGCAGAAGGCATACTCCTCGGAGGAAACCTGGCCGTTCTTCAGGCTCTTATCGGCACCGACATGGACATCTTCGCCAAGGAAAAGACAATCCTGTTCATCGAGGATGTCTCGGAGCCCATCTACAAAGTGGAGCGACAGCTCTATCAGTTGCGCCTCATGGGTGTGTTCGACCGCATCAGCGGCCTCATAATAGGCCAGTTCACCGAGTATAAGCCGGATGACAACCATGAGACAATGGAGCAGATGATTGCCGAAGCTCTCGCGCCCTACCCTAACCTGCCTGTAGCCTTCAATGTTCCCGTCGGACACGTCGACCATAATGTCCCGATGGTCGAAGGTGCATACGCCACCCTCGACATAACGCCCACCACCGTCACTCTGAAAATCGAGAAATAATATCGTCGCCACGCAGAGTTCCCACGGGCGTCTGCGACCTTGACCGACCTCCTTTTCGGCACATTCCGATCGGATGTGCCGATTTTTTATGGCTCTTTTCAAGGTTTGGATATATCATTGAAAATAAGGCGTGTACGTCCCTCTCATCTGTTGCCGGGCCTCTCTTTCCGGAATATTTTTCACACAATCGGACCGATTGTCGCCTATACAGGCTCCGGGTATATTAACTTTGCAGCGTAAATCCAAAAACAAAAACATTATGAATAACACTGCAATCACTCTCCGCCCGCTCTGGATCAACCACATCGAACGCTTCTCGGAACGCATGCGCCCACGTCTCTACGGCGCGCTCATTGCCTTCCTGCTCCACGGAACCCCTATTCCCGAAAAAATGCTTCCCTACCTCGGTATAATCCTTGACCTCATCGAGGCCGAAGGCGATCAGGTCGCCGGAAATAAATCCGGCGATTCCAATCAGGCCGAAACCACCGCTAACTCCGCCTCGGATGTATTGCCGGAAGCAACCGCCGGACACGGGAATACACCCCTATCCTGTGCACATGTCACATTGCCCCGAATATCGGTGCATCCTGAAATAACCGTGACACTGCCGCAGCTGCATCACGAACCACAAAAAGATTATGGTACAGACACTTTATTGCGGCCCGTTTATACGGATAACGTAAGCTGAATTTTCCCCCGCATTTTCCGGAGTTATCGTAAGATTTGCACCTTGCAGTTCGAGTTTGGCATTCTGGAAAGCGTCCTTGGTAGCTGCACCGATCTCATAATGTATGAAACTGACCGCTCCCGCATATCCGCTCATGGTCACCACAAGAAAATCATACCCCCCGCCGTCAATCGGAGTAGCATATAGAAATGCTCCGGCAAGGTTATTGTTTGCCCCGTTGATCATGTATTTCATCGGAACCTGATTAAGTATCGTATATACCGCGTTACCCGTTTCGAGAACCTGCTGCGCGTCGAGGTCGGCCGCACTCGCAACTTTTATCGGCCCTATACTGTCAGTCTTTCCGTCAATGACAATGGCCGACGGAGCCACATTCATGTCCATTTTCACATACGGAAGATTGGAAAGAGCCGTAAAAGCCTCTTTCAGATTCATTGCCGAGACGCCCGCGACTGAAGCGCAGACCATACAAAACGCGATTATTAACTTTTTCATAATTCCGAATTTTAGACCCGGTTCCGCAATATTTGTTAATGCTGAGGACGCATATCGCCGAGAGATTT
>CAMWNG010000076.1 GCA_947175575.1 uncultured Bacteroidales bacterium
TTGCAATCAGTTGTAGATGGTCTATAGTGTCTTTACCTGACCTGAGTAGTTACCAGCCTGAGAGTGCAGCCTGAGAGTCCAGGGGAATATTATACAAATATGAATCAACTCACAAAAACGGAAGTTCCGTTTATCAGGGACTTCCGTTTTTTCAGTGGGGATCAATCTTTTGTCAGTTTTGATAAAGGTATCTTTTAATCGAATGTTTGGGAGTCTTTTCGAACTCTACTTCGAAGATTTTTACCCCACTTAGCTGACTGTATGAAGGCAGTTCGGTGTTCAGGGCCTTTATGTTGTCTTCCATCATTTTCTGGAGATTTTCGGCTGAAACGCCTTCTTTTCGGGCAGTATCGAAGTCGGGATAAACGAGTGCGAGAAGCTTGCCGTCGCGTTCGACAACAAGAGATTCCATAACCAGAGGAAGATTATTTATTTTCTGCTCGATTTCTTCGGGATAGATGTTCTGTCCGGATGGTCCGAGAATCATAGACTTATCACGTCCGCGGATATATAAGAATCCGTCATCATCCATCTGGCAGATGTCTCCGGTGTTCATCCATCCGTCGCGGAACGCACCTTCGGTTGCCTCGTCATTTTTGTAATAGCCTTTCATGACATTGTCGCCTTTCACCCATAAAACGCCGGGAGTTGAAACGGGATCCGGCGAGTCGATGCGTGCTTCCATTCGGTCAACAATTTTTCCGCATGATGCAGGGCGTTGGATGTCCCATGGCGCATATGTTATAAGAGGAGCACATTCAGTCATGCCATAACCGATCGTAAAGGGGAACTGAATCTTTCTCAGGAAAGTTTCTACGTCAGCGTTTAGTCCGGCGCCACCGATTACAAGCTGTTGCAGATTTCCACCGAATACATCGAGAAGTTTGACACGTATTTTTTCAAGGAGTTTATCATCCACGAACGGTACGCGAAGAAGTATCTTCATCATCGGTTTCTCAAGCATCGGGAAAACTCGTGTGCGGATTATTTTTTCAATAACCAACGGCACAGTGATAACAAGTTTCGGGTGAACTGATGCGAATGCGTCCATTATGATTTTGGGGGACGGCGTGCGGGTCAGGAAGTTTATATGACAACCTTTGGTGAACGGGAACATCATTTCGATACAGAGGCCATACATATGCGCGAGCGGCAGCATGCAGATCATTCCGTCACCCGGGTGCAGGAATGGAATGTTCTCGCGTGCGAAAGCGACGTTGCTCCACAGGTTGCGATATGTGAGCATGACACCCTTCGAGAAGCCGGTCGACCCGGATGTATAGTTTATTACAGCGATTTCATCGTCTGATTCCGGCTGATGATAATTAACATCCGCGGCCGTGAAACGCTCAGGATACAGTTCACCGAACATCTTGTTGAGATTATGCCGGGCATTTGTAAGTTTTTTGCTGCGGGACAACAACAACGAGAAATCATGGATGTCCAGGACGCCTTCAAGCTGCGGTAGTTGTTCAGGATCAAGATTCTCCCATATCTGAGAATCCACGAAGAATAGTTTCGAATCGGAATGGTTCACAAGATGGTGGACATTATCCGGTTTGAACTCGTGGAGAATCGGCACCGCTACTGCCCCATAAGTCACCACGGCCATATATGCCACGGCCCAATGTGCGCAGTTTTTACCGCATAATGCGATCTTGTCAGAAGCCTTGACACCGGCATTCTCAAACATAATATGCAGTTTGGCGATCTTACGCGCCACATCGCGATATTGTAATGACTGTCCGTGAAGATCACTCAGAGCAGGGTGTTCCCAGTTTTTCTTTATTGAGTCCTCGATTAAGGTTATCAGAGTTTCTTGTTTGGCCTGGTCGGATTTTTCTTTCATAAGTCAAATTTTCAAGGGTGATGTACCGGTAGCGTGTTCTGCATACCTGAACATATAACATCGAAGCACCGTATAATGTTTGGCCACGATGCAAATGTCAGCCATACATTCTCTTTCAATAGAAGAATGTATGGCTGACGGAATTTCTATTCGGGATCAACGGCATTTTCAGGATCTGTGTACCAGCGGGAATAAAGAAGATAGTTATGAGCAATTTTTCTGTTTATTTCGCTGGCCTGAGCCTCATTTACCATTTTGATGAACTTGGCAGGCGCTCCTCCCCAAAGTTCATTGGGGCCTATTTTAGTGCGGGACAATACCACAGAACCTGCAGCTACTATAGCGCCGCGCCCCACTTCCGCATCGTCCATTACCACTGCACCCATGCCGATGAGCGCATAGTCGTGTATTTTCGCTCCATGTATAGTGACGTTGTGTCCTACCGAAACGTAATCGCCGATTTCAATTGTGGATTTTTTATACAATGTGTGGAGAACGGAACCGTCCTGAATGTTCACGCAATTTCCGATTTTGATGGAGTTGACGTCTCCACGGAGTACTGCGTTAAACCATATAGAACAGTCATTACCCATAACAACATCACCCACAACCGTAGCGTTTTCAGCCAGAAAACAGCCTTCGCCAATCTGAGGCGTATGGCCGCGTAAAGGAATAATAAGTGCCATGAGATTAAAGTTCTATTTTGTGAAGGGGCAGCGGTTCCGTGTTCTCATTCAGCCATTGAAGTTCTTCTCTGTCGAGGAACGGAGTCAGAGCCGCACGAACACGGGCATGATATTCGTTCACCCATTCAATTTCCTGGTTATTCATGATTTCAGTGTCAAAGAGGGCGCGGTCGAAAGGACAGAGTGTCAATGTCTCGAATTTATAGAAATTGCCGAATTCTGTAGTCATGGCCGGAACGGTAAGCACAAGATTTTCACAACGTATGCCATGTATGCCCTCACGGTACAGTCCAGGTTCGTTGGACGTGATCATACCGGGTTGCAACGGGGTAGGTACATAATTCAGCCGAACACTCTGAGGGCCTTCGTGTACATTCAGAAAATGTCCGACGCCGTGGCCAGTACCGTGGAGATAACTGAGACCTTCCTTCCAAAGGAACTGGCGTGCAAGCGCGTCAAGTTGCGCTCCAACAGTGCCTTCGGGAAAGACCGCTGTTCCGAGAGCGATATGACCTTTCATCACAAGAGTGAAGTCGCGGCGTTCGTCAGCAGTGGGTTTGCCCAACGCGATCGTGCGAGTGATATCGGTTGTTCCGTCGAGGTATTGTGCGCCGGAATCTATGAGCAACAGTCCTTCGGGATGAAGATCTGACGATGATTTCTCATCAGCTTCGTAATGGACGATAGCTCCGTGCTCTTGATAGCCTGCAATAGTGCCGAAGGATTCATCAAAATAGAAATCGCCTTGAGAACGATATTTACGGAGAATCTCGGCGACATCAAGTTCGGTGATGTGTTTGCCGGCCGTCACTTCATGTTTTATCTCGCATAGTGATTTGACCATCGCCACACCGTCGCGCAACATGGCGGCTTTTACGCCGGCTATCTGTACGTCATTTTTGCACGCTTTGGCAATTGCTACAGCAGAGGTGCCCGTAACGGCACGATTTCCAAGCATTTTAGTGACACCGGATGCTGTGCGTGCAGCTTCTACAAGCACCTTTTCATTCTCCGGGAGTTTTTTTATGAAGGTTCCTATTGATGTATAGGGCTGACATTCTACGCCGTGTGACTTCAGATATGCCTTGACAGCGGGGGTGATTTTGACCGGATCTACGAATAGTGTGCTCCCGGTGGCAGAAATATACAAAAATGCGGTAACTACGGGATTGTATTTTACATCACGGCTTCGAATATTCAGTAGCCACGCGATTTCATCAAGAGCAGAAATGAAGGCGGAACTTGCGTGTTGTGCACGTACGCGGGCCAGAGCATCGGCGATTTTCTGTGAGGCAGATTTGCCCGCATATTTCTCCTCATGGACGAAGACTTCTGATTCAGGAAGTGCGGGACGGTCAGACCATATAGCGTCAAGAGGATCGAAAGAAGTGTTGAGCGCTATGCCGTTAGCATTGAGAGCCATTTCAAGGTCAGCTGCGGCAACTGTGGAGAATACCATACCGTTTATTCCTACTACACTTCCGGCTGTGAGGTTGGCTGTAAGCCAGTCATTGATCGAAGGAGTGTCCGGCAGGCCGTCTTTCATCAGACGGATTTCCGTACCTTCAAGTTGCTGCGCGGCCTGCAGGAAATAACGGGAATCGGTCCAAAGCAAAGCGTAGTCGAGAGTTACAACGAGGTCGCCGGCAGAGCCGGTGAAACCGCTGAGCATACGCCGTGCTTGCCAGTGGTTCGAGAGATATTCGCTCATATGCGGATCAGCCTGAGGAATGATTGTGGCTGCGATTCCGGCAGCTTTCATCTGTCGGCGCAGCGCATCGATACGTTCATTAATTGTTGTATTCATGATTTTTTAGAATGTATTCAATATGTACGCAACGGAGGGAGAAACGCGTCAGGGATGTGTTCAACGATGAAGTCGTCAGGCACTCCGTTTACTGTAATAACATCAAATTGAGGTTCAAGTTTCACATCATAAGCCAAAATGTAAACATGGGCGGCGCGCACGAGTGCAGATATTTTCTTTGGGGTTATTGCTTCGGATGCGTTTATATTTTTGTCAGAACGTGTTTTTACTTCGCAAAACGCAATACGCCCTCTAATTGACGCCACTATATCAATTTCATACGGAGGCATATGCCAGTTTCGTTCAATTATGGCATAACCGGCCTTTATCAGGTGTTCGACCGCCATTTGTTCGCCCCATTTACCGATGTCGTTGTGTCTTGCCATGTGAGAAAATCGCTTTAATGAGGTCCGGGCGGTGCATGCGTGTCAGGGAGCGTTCTATATCGACTCTGTACGCACGGTCATACCAGAAAAAATATTTTCGTTGCGCGAGCTTATCTTCAGGGCGGATGGCTGTGAATAGTTTTTCGCCTGTGTAAGGGTGGAAACCTGTATAATAAATTTCAGTGGCCACTGTCATCGGGGTGGGCGTGAAATCCTGAATCTGTTCCAGTTTGAAATTCAACGCTTTGGTTTTGACAGCTAATTCCGCCATGTCTATCTCACGACATCCCGGATGAGATGAGATGAAGTAGGGGATTAACTGCTGGCGAAGGTTGTGTTTATGATTCACTTTCTCGAAAATATCATTGAATTGTTCAAAAAGCGAGAAAGATGGTTTGCGCATTACATCGAGCACTGTGTCTTCCGTGTGTTCGGGAGCAACTTTCAGGCGCCCCGACACATGATTCACAATCAGATCCTCGATATATTTCCTGTTCGTCGCGTCAATTTTAGTGTCTCCTGTAGGATGCATTGCCAGATCATAACGCACTCCTGAACCGATGAACGATTTCTTCACTCCCGGCAAAGCATCCACTTTATCGTATATTTTCAATAGCTCCGAATGATCCGTGTTCAGATTAGGGCATACCTTGGGATGCAGACACGACGGTCTGCGGCAATTGGCGCAAATGGTAAGGTCTTTCCCTTCCATTCCGTACATATTCGCGGACGGCCCACCTAAATCGCTTATGAATCCTTTGAAGTCAGGCATTTTTGTCACCTGTTCCGCTTCTCGTAGTATTGATGCTTCTGACCGGGATGCGATAAATTTGCCTTGATGGGCGGAAATTGTGCAGAAGGCGCAACCGCCGAAACAACCGCGGTGAAGATTTACCGAATGGCGTATCATCTCATAGGCCGGAATGCGCTTATTCTTGTATCGCGGATGTGGCAGGCGAGTGAACGGAAGGTCGAATGCCGCATCAATTTCCCCACGGGACATCGCAGGTAACATAGGATTAACCTTCACGACACAGTCCTCATATGATTGCCATAGTATTGCACCACCGCTGCGTGAGTTACTTTGCTGCTCGATATGTTTGAAATTCTCAGCATGCGCCTTTTTGTCACGTAGAACGGTATGCCATGAATGAAGGATGATGTTGCCGGAATCTGATACGGGCGGAATATTATCCTTCGGCAAGGCTATCACACTTTGCCTCAGATCCTTTATATCTTTTATTGACTCTCCTTTATCAAGTCTGTGTGCAAGTTCTACAATGGTACGTTCTCCCATTCCGTACAATAGCATATCGGCGCCCGAATCCAGTAATATCGACGGACGAAGACTGTCTTTCCAATAGTCATAATGTGCGAGGCGTCTTAGGGAAGCTTCAATACCTCCCGCAACTATGGGTGTGTCAGGGAAAAGTTCACGTAATATTTTTGTATAAACTATAGTGGGATAGTCCGGACGCATGCCGTGGCGCGCATCGGGGGTGTATGCGTCGTCGCTGCGACGTCTCTTGTTAGCTGTATAGTGGTTCACCATAGAATCCATTGCACCGGCTGATACACCGAAAAAGAGACGTGGGGCACCGAATTTTTTGAAGTCACGTAGATCATCCTGCCAGTTTGGTTGTGGAACGATAGCCACTTTATATCCGGCCGCTTGAAGTGACCGGCCGATTACCGCGGCGCCGAAAGACGGGTGATCAACATAGGCATCCCCGCTGAACAATACCACATCAACGTAAGTCCATCCCATGGCTTTCATCTCCTTGACAGACGTAGGAAGCCAGTCGGTGGGACGGAGCGAAGAATAATTTATTATGTTATCTTTTTGTTTATCGCTCATTTCCTCATCTCCTCCAGCCGGGCCTCCATTTTTATGATTTCATCGCGCATTCTTGCTGCTTCGATAAATTCCATCTCTTTAGCCGCGGCAAGCATCTGTTCACGTAAGCGATTGATAGATCTTTCAAGTTCGTCAGCAGTCATGTATGGCACAATGGGATCAGCTGCCATATCGGTACTTGAAACATAACTGTCCGAGTATGCAACCGCCTTTTTGGGGGATTTTTCCCTGATTTGTCTTTTCTCTTTGGCTGTCAACGGTTTGCCTTTAGCGGCTGCAGCTGCCGCGAAGTCGTCCTCGTCTTCTTTCCCGACGATGAAATTTCGGGCTTTCACTATGGCCTTGGGCGTGATTCCGTGAGCTTCGTTGTACGCCAGTTGGAGTGATCTGCGTCGTTCGGTTTCCTCGATAGTCTGGCGAAGGGAGTCTGTCATCGTATCGGCGAACATTATTACTTCGCCGTTGAGATTACGGGCGGCGCGTCCAACCATCTGGACAAGAGAACGTCGAGAGCGCAAAAAACCTTCTTTGTCAGCATCTAATATTGCCACAAGGCTCACTTCAGGGAGATCAAGACCCTCGCGCAGCAGATTTACGCCAATAAGCACATCGAATGTTCCTGCACGCAGATCATCGAGAATTCGTATGCGGTCCATCGTCTCAACATCCGAATGGATATATGCCGATTTCACTCCCATTTTGCTGAAGTAGTCATTTAGTTCTTCAGCCATACGCTTGGTCAACGTAGTCACAAGAACGCGTTCATCCCGTTCTGCACGTTTTCGTATTTCCTCCATCAGCACGTCTACCTGATTCATCGAAGGCAACACGCGTATGACCGGATCAAGAAGTCCGGTGGGCCGGATGATCTGTTCCACTACCACACCTCCGGACTGTTTTAGTTCGAAATCGGCGGGAGTGGCGGATACATATATTGTCTGGTTTGAGAGGCGTTCGAATTCATCATAGGTCAAGGGACGGTTGTCGAGTGCGGCAGATAGTCGGAAACCGTAATGCACAAGATTGGTCTTACGACTGAGGTCACCTCCGAACATCGCACGTATCTGCGGAATAGTCACGTGACTCTCATCTATGATGGTAAGATAGTCTTTCGGAAAATAATCCAGCAGACAGAAGGGGCGGTCGCCAGGGTTGCGACCGTCGAAATAACGGGAGTAGTTTTCTATTCCTGAACAGTAACCGAGTTCTTTGATCATCTCCACGTCATAAGTGACTCGTTCCTCAAGACGCTGGGCTTCGAGCAGCTTGTCCTCACGTTTAAAAGCCTCTACCTGTTCCCCGAGGTCAAGCTGGATCTGAGCGACTGCTGAAGCCTGACGGGCAGGTGAGGTTACGAAAATGTTTGCCGGATAGATGTTGAAAGAATCGTGACTTCCGAGCGAACGCAGATCTTCGGCGTGCAGGGTCTGTATCGACTCTATCTCATCACCCCAGAATACCACTCTGAGCACAATTTCTTCGTAAGCGAGTCGGATATCAATCGTATCACCTTTGACGCGAAAAGTGCCTCGTTTGGTCTCCACCTCATTACGCGCATACAGGGAATTTACAAGTTTACGCAGAAACTCGTTACGTGTAATCTTCTGTCCGACCCGGACTTGTACGACATTAGCGTTAAATTCGTCAGGATTACCGATGCCGTAAAGACAGGATACCGAGGACACGACGATTACGTCCCTGCGTCCTGAAAGCAACGCAGAGGTGGTGGCCAGGCGAAGGCGGTCAATCTCGTCATTGATCATCAGATCCTTTTCGATATATTTATCTACCGACGGGATGTAGGCTTCCGGTTGGTAATAATCGTAATACGAAACAAAATATTGGACGGCGTTCTCCGGAAAGAACTGTTTGAATTCGCTGTATAACTGTGCCGCAAGAGTCTTGTTGTGGCTTAAAATCAGGGTAGGCCGTTGCACCTCCTGAATCACGTTAGCCATCGTGAAGGTTTTTCCCGAGCCGGTAACGCCTACAAGTACCTGGGCAGGTTCGCCCTCACGTATTCCGTTTGCCAGTTGTTCAATGGCTTGAGGTTGATCGCCCGTGGGTTTGTATTCTGAGTTTAATTTGAATTGCATCGGCTATTTCCTTGATTAATCCAATCTGCAAATATAATAAAATTTTTCCGTCCGGCAATCAACTTTCTAATATGAATGTTGGAAAAAATGTGATGTGTAAACAATATCAAAGAATGGTTTGTTGTAATTGCATAAATAACAATAAATTCGTTTAACTATGGACAACCTCTCTAACTCTACCCAACAAGCAAAAATAGATGCTGAAATCGCGGCTGCAGCAGCAGAAGCCTCCGCTCAGGAAGCCGCTCAGAGTGTAACTGATAAAGCCGCCGCATTGAAAGCGCAGGCCGCAGATAAATTAGCCGGGCTTAAGGATCAGGCTACCGACAAATTGGCAGACATACATGCTCAGGCTGCTGATAAATTCGCGGATCTCAAAGATAAGGCCGGTGATATGGCAGCGCAGGCTCTTGAGAAGGGCAGCGATCTTCTCGATGCACTATCCGACAAGGCCAGAGCCGCGGCTGACAAGTTGCATTGAAACTAAATGACTTCAAAAAGCAGCGAAGGGAGACCCGATTGTCGAATCTCCTTTCGCTGCTTTTTATGGAATATAGGTTTGTTATTTGACGGCTTTGAAACTCATATCGAGTCCCTTTACACTGTGAGTGAGGGCACCAACCGATATGAAATCAACTCCTGCCTCACCGTATGCTCGAAGTGTGTCAAGAGTTATGCCTCCGGAAGATTCAATCTCCACGTTCGGATCGGCCTTTCTGATCATCTCCACAGCTTCGCGTGTGGCCTCAGGAGAATAATTATCAAGCATGATGCGGTCGACACCGGCCTCAAGTGCCTGTGCTATTTCGTTCGAGTCACGTACTTCGACTTCGATTCTAAGGTCTTTTCCATTATCTTTGCACCACTGTTTCGCCCGACTTACGGAATTCGCTATTCCTCCTGCGAAATCGTTGTGATTGTCTTTTATAAGGATCATATCGAAAAGACCGATACGATGATTGGCACCTCCTCCGATTTTGACCGCCATTTTTTCAAGAATACGCATGCCAGGTGTTGTTTTACGTGTGTCAAGCACCTTGGCTTGTGTGCCTTTTAGCCGTTCCTGATATTTCGCTGTAGTGGTTGCTATGCCGCTCATGCGCTGCATGATATTGAGCATGATGCGTTCTGTCTGGAGAAGTGAGCGCACCGGCCCTTCGACGACAAACGCAACGTCACCGGGGCATACGTGTGCGCCATCTTCTATCAAGACGGTCATCTTTAACGATGGATCGAATTTTTGGAACACTTTACGAGCTACATCGACTCCCGCCAATATACCTTCCTCTTTTATAATGAGTTGTTGACGTCCGATAGCGTCTGCGGGAATGGTGCTGAGAGTGGTTGCGTCACCGTCGCCTACATCCTCTGCAAAGGCCAGGGTGAGCAGATCGTCGATAAGTTCATCGGGTGTTTTCATTGTCGGTATGAATTTTTGTATTATTTTTGCAAAGTTACATAAAAAGTTTCACTAATGAAAATTCTGTTGATTTCCGTAGGAATAATGCGCGAAGCTCCGCTTAAAGAACTTTTCGAACGGTATTCATCAAAGATTCCGTTCTATATGCCGTTCGAAGCGATCGCTATTCCCGACATAAAAGGTGGCAAAGGAATGACGCCAGACAATCAGAAAATAAAAGAAGGAGAAGCGATACTCGGTAAAATTTCCAACGGCGATTATGTCGTTTTGATGGATGAGCGCGGGGGTGAATGTACATCACGGCAGTTCGCGGAGTTCATTGATAAGAAGGCATCCGTTCTTGCCCGCAATCTTGTGTTCGTTATTGGAGGTCCCTATGGTTTCTCCCGGGCGGTGTATGACAGGGCTGACCGATTGGCCGGACTTTCAAAAATGACCTTTACACATGAAATGGCGAGAGTGCTTACTGCAGAGCAGATTTACCGTGCGATGACCATTCTTCGTGGCGAGCCATATCATCATGACTGAGGGCCCGCGATTTTGAACCGCGAGCCCTCGTTAATACGTAACCATCCGAAAGCAGCCGGCTTTTTGCTAGCGTTTTTGTAGGCTAACTTTGCAAACAAAAACGCCATGTTTAATTTGAATGAGAACAACCGCATAGTTATGGCACAGCATCCGAGCGATATGCGCATCGGCGTAAACGGTATGTGCGGGCAAGTTCGTGCTGTCGGTCTTGACCCGACAAATGGGAACGTGTATATTTTTGTAGGGAAAAGCCGCAAGGTGATGAAGCTGCTCCATTGGGAGCGCGGAGGCTTCACGATGTACTACAAGCGTCTTGAGCGTGGGCGGTTCCATCCCCGGATTTTTCTGCGCCAGGGCATCGGCTTCCGGTCGATGCGGTGGGATGAGCTGGTGCTTCTGATGGAGGGAATCTCTCCGAAGGTGGCGCGCCGTCTCAGATATGAGAGGGATGAAAAAAGTGATGGAAAGGCCACGGCTCTTTCATTTAACCTAGAATAAAGAGTATACCTCCCCTTACCCGGTTC
>CAMWNG010000077.1 GCA_947175575.1 uncultured Bacteroidales bacterium
CAACTTGTCGAAGCCGCCGGTCTGGATATTACGCCTATCTCCGTGATTTTATAGACTAAACAAATCTTTCATAAAGCCCCCGCTCGATTCCTCGGGCGGGGGCTTCGTCTTTGTGGATATTTTTTGCGCAATTTGTTTGTATAATCCCGGAGAAAAATGTAATTTTGCGATATGTTTATGATATTAAAATAATATCACTTTTTCAAACCTTAAAGTAATATAGGAACTATGTCGACTAACAAAGAATTTCCTTATGCAGGCCGCTTGTACAACGGCTTCGTAATGTTGTTTGTCAATCTGGTGGTGATACCTCTGATCATCGCCGCTTTATTCATCTTCATGCCTGATGCGGCCTCTGCCGCGGTAATCGTTCCGGTCGTTGTTCTTGGACTGGTATTCATTATCATGATGTGCGGTTTCTTCATACAGCAGCCCAATCAGGCTCGCGTCATGATATTCTTCGGGAAATATCGCGGAAGTTTCACCGGAACAGGCTACTGGTGGGTGAACCCGTTCATGAGCGTGAAAAAAATATCGCTCAGAATCCGAAACATGGATGTTGCCCCCATAAAAGTGAACGACAAGGTCGGCAACCCCGTGATGATCGGTATGGTGCTTGTGTGGAAAGTTAAAGACACTTACCGCTGTGTGTTTGATATCGATTCGCAGAGTCAGGATATTCTCTCTGTGGGGGATGACGGCAAGCAGTCCACTGCACATTTTGATGCTCTCGAGTCGTTCGTACGTATCCAGAGCGATGCCGCTTTGCGTGAAGTCACAGGTCACTTCGCCTATGATTCCGAAGGCAATTCGACCGATGAGATCACCCTGCGCGGCGGTTCCGATGAAATCGTGTCTATGCTCGAACACAAACTAAACGAACGTCTTTCGATG
The DNA here is from genome assembly GCA_947175575.1 of uncultured Bacteroidales bacterium. Lineage (GTDB taxonomy): Bacteria > Bacteroidota > Bacteroidia > Bacteroidales > Muribaculaceae > CAG-873. The sequence continues at coordinate 895 of CAMWNG010000077.1, forward strand.
GCAGGTATTGAAGTGGTCGAAGCTCGTCTCAACTACCTCGCCTATGCGCCTGAAATCGCGGCCGTGATGCTTCGCCGTCAGCAGGCCTCGGCCATCATATCGGCACGCGAGAAAATTGTCGAGGGTGCCGTGAGCATGGTCAAGATGGCTCTTGACCAACTCCGCGAAGAGGGAGTCGTTGAACTCGACGAGGAGCGTAAGGCCGCGATGGTCAGCAACCTGCTCGTAGTGCTTTGTGCTGATGAACCCGCACAGCCCGTGGTCAACGCCGGAACCCTCTATAACTGATTCTTCGGCCAATGGCTAAAAAAGAATCACAGAAAAGTTTCCTGCTCCGCCTCGATGTCGCCACAATGGAAAAACTGGAGGCATGGGCGGCGCAGGAATTCCGCTCACTCAACGGTCAGATTCAGTGGATAATAGCCGATGCTCTTCGCCGCTACGGACGCGCCTCTGAACCGCCGGGTCATGACAGTCCCAATATCCCGAATCAGCCGTAAATTACAATTTATCACCCACAATAATTATAGTTATAGAATAAATTGCCCGGGAAGAGTGGTCGGTCTCGAAAAAATGCTTAACTTTGCATCATAGGACGGAAGAGAAATGCCGTCTTAAAGAAAAGTGTCAAGCTTTCTTTTTTCAGCTAAACGAACCGCCAATTCAAATCATCAGACTGAGAGAAAGTGAGGTTAGACGCTCTTTCTGTTTTGTCGTATCAGCGATGCGGCCTTGCGCCACATGTAGCCATACACAATTCAGAGGGGCAGTTTATTCTACCCTTATATCATTCTGTCTGAAGGCCTTGGCGGGCCTGTTTAGCTATGATTGAGGCGCGATGAATTCCCCTCTTTTCTTTTATAGATTATAAAGTCCGGTCACGGAATTCCCGGCGAATATTGATCTTTTGAGATTGTGACCAAATCAAATCAGACTCCGGAAGACGACGGATATCAGAGATTCCGCAATCATGCGCCAATACTTAAATCACTACTTATTATGGTCTTCATCTGTTTGACCCTCATTGCCTTATGTAACCCTGCTTGGCTCGCCTCCAGCCCTTATGGACCGGTGACCATTGCCATGATTATACCCATGGTTCAGAGTTCCGTAATGCTTTGACTATGAAGTGCCTGTTATCCGATATGGCGGGCGAAGGTGCGGAAGGCTTTGAGGGTTCCGTAGACTGTGAGGATGTCACCGGGCTTTATCTCGGTTTCAGGAATGTCGTCGGCAGGGATAGGACGCAACTCCGTGTGGTTGAGGCCGAGCATATTGGTGGCCTCGGTGGGGCGTGTCACGGTGATTAGCTGCAGTTGGTAGTCGCTCTCGAGTTTGAGGCTGCGATATTTCATGCCGACGAAAAATTCGGGTACGGCGAAGTTGAGAACATAATCGCGGGCCGTTACGCGCATGGCGTTGACATCTGCCCCGAATGCCATCTCGTGAGTCAGATCGAGTGCCGCTCGCTGCTCAGGCCTTAGGATTCGCGCCACCTTGAAACTCTCGAGGATCGACTCATGAAGTTCGTCGATAGCCCGGGCGTAGATGGTTTTCACTCCTGCTTTCTTGAGCAGGGCGACAGTACGCACCGAGGCTCCGAAATTTTCGCCAATGGCCACAATTACAACGTCCACGTTGCCGAGAGGCAGAACGCTGAGGGCGCTCTCTTCTGTGGTGTCGAGAGTATAGGCAGTGGTGATATAGTCCTTGATGGCTTCGATTGTGGCGTGTGAGGAGTCGGCACCTATCACTTCGTGTCCCTGCTGCACGAGGTCGCGTGCGAGGTTTGCTCCGTAGATTCCGAGTCCTATGACGATGTATCTCATGTTCAGTTGATTATGATGTTTTCTTCAGGAAGATAATTAGTGGTATCGTGGGCCGAGGTCATCACACCTCCGAGGAGCGATATGATGCCTACGCGCCCCAGGAACATGGCCACACTCAGGGTGATTTTCGATGCCGGGGAAAGCACATCCGTGATTCCGAGCGACGAGCCTACCGTGAACAGAGCAGATGTGACCTCGAACGCGATGTCTTTTGCGTCCAAATGTGGTTCAAGCCCGACGATAATAGCAAAAAATCCGAGAAAGGCCGCAACCGCGAGGGCGAACACAGTGTTGGCGCGGCGCACTGAACCCGGACTAATAGCCCTGTGCCACGCCGACGCACGCTGAGCACCTGTGAGTTCGGCTCTTACGTTCAGGAAAATCGTGGCCACTGTATTCACCTTGATACCTCCCGCAAGACTTTGGGAGGCGCCGCCGATCCACATCTGTGCCATGACGAGCAGGAGTGTGAGCGGCAGGAAATCGGCAGGATTGACTGTGGAAAAACCGGCCGAACGCGGAATCAGCGAGTTGAACACACTCTGCACGCATTGTTGCCACGGAGTCATGCCGTGAAGAGTGTTGTCCCTTTCAAGAATGAAGAACAGTACAGAGCATACCGCAAGGATACTCAGTGTGGCGGACAGCACCAGTTTTGTATTCAGATCGAAGAGATGCACGGGTGTAACGAGACGGCGGTGATGGAGCCGCGCCCAAACCCTACGCAGTTTCCGTGATATTATGTCCTTGATGTTCACAAGAATCGGGAAACCTACCGCACCGGCGAAAATCAGCACCGATGTGACAGTGAATAGTCCCTGTCCGGGGGTCATCATCTCCGGATTCGCCATACCGCCGGGCAGGCATGAGAACCCGGCGTTGCAGAATGATGAAAGTGAATGGAATCCTGCGAAAATCAGTTTATCCGTCTCGCCGAGGCCCAGTTCGGCAGGTATCGTCAGATAGACCGCAAGCGCGCCTGTCAGTTCGACCGTGAGACTGAATCCGAGAATATAGAGCAGGGTAGGGCCAAGAGCGTTCATGCTTTTGGAATAGATGAGGTCGCGCAGGAGCATCTGGCTGTAGACCGATGTGCTTCCGCTGAAAAACAGAGCGAAGAAGCTGGTAAAAGTCAGCACACCGAGGCCTCCGATCTGCACCAGCACGGCAAGGACACCCAATCCTACCGGGGTGAATGTAGACGCGATATCCACTGGTGTCAGCCCTGTGATACAGACCGCAGATGTGGAGAGAAATAACGAGTCTATGTAGCTTATGGGATGGATAGTACACTTAGGCAGCAGGAGCAGAAACGACCCCATGATGATAAAGAACAGGAAACTGCCCGACATGAGCAGCGACGGATTGGTGCGACGTGCCACCAGACGCATAACGGCGAAACACAGCTCCACAAGAGAGTAGGCGGCCAGTACGCCGAAAATGAATCTGTTGGAGTAAAGCAGATGCTCGAGCCAGGGTAGCCACGGATGCTGCGGGTGGGGATAAAACAGCGGAAGAGCAGTGATAAGTACGGCTATATCGGCCACCCATTTCACGGCTTTGCTGGTGCGGAGCACCCCGCGGAGGGTAAACACCAGTCTGAACACTACGTCGGCAATGAATACGCCCTGACATGTGCGCACTATTGCATGCAGCAGGGCGCGGTCAGAATCCCGGAGGTCGAAACCTATGAGCACCACCAACGCCACCAGACACGCCAATGCCCCCACCACGGTGAGGGCATTCAGCACACGACCGCCGATCTCTATCGAGTTGGCGAAATGATGTGTAAACCGATTGTAGCGAAACCGCAATCGGCTCATTATGCGGATTATACGGCCATTCACTGTCTGTCGTGCCGTTTTAGAGAAATTTATTTCCCGGTGCGGTTCTTCACTGCGTTCAGCACACCGTTGAGGGCGTTGCCAAGACCTGAGCCGGAGTCATCAGTTTTGCCTGATGATTCACCCATGGAGTCCGACCTCGTAGTTTTTGACGAGGAGGTAGAGGCTGCCGATTCGCTTCCTTTCACTTTCTTGAGTTTCGCGCCGGCATAGATTCCGTCATAACTCTTGAGCAGGCTCACGAGACTCTGCACAGTGGAGAGTCTCGCAACCTCCGACACCTTGTCGACTATGGTCACCAGACGGCTCACATCGAATGTAAGAGTCAGTACACCTGTTGCACTCTTCTCTGCCTTGGCCGAAACTTTTCCCAAAGGAATCTTGCCGAACGCGCTGAAATTAAATGTCAGACAACCGTTGTCATCGTCTTTGGTTATCGAACCTTTGAGCAGGGCGCTCTTTATTTTCATGGAAAAGTTCGCGTCGGCATCCACGGTGAGCGACATCGTATTGATGCCGAGCTGTTCGTAGTAAGGTTTCAGTTTGCTCACGATGGCCACAGATGCGGCGGTACCGCCGATCTTGTTGAGGGCGTTGTCGCTCTTGAAACTGATGGCCGGTTCCATATAGTTCCATGTGCCGTTGAGGTCGGAGAGTTCGAATTTCGATGTACTGGTGATTGTTGATACCAGACCTGAGAGAGCGTCGAGCGGGTTTCCGGCTGACACAGGCACGGTCGTCATGGCGATGAGGCCGGCGGCCGCCGCGATGGCAAGGAGAGTATTCTTCATTTTGGGGTGTGTTTATATTTATGTTAGGGACACAGCACTTATTCAGGCTGATTGATATGAGCCACTTCGGAGATGGTCTCTTCCGACTTTATCTCGCTGTCGATGCTTTCCCACTGTGAGTTTTTGGATTTGAATTCCGGAACGAGTCGTTTCATTTCGGCCACGATGTCGTGATAGTTGCCCGCCTGAGTGAACCGGCGCAGCGCTTCGATGTGCTCTGACACTTCCGTGTAATCGTACACCCGCACTTTCGCTATCATGATCTTGTTGTGGCGTGTGGCCATTGTCATTTCTTTATCGTTGAGCAGCTCTTCATAGAGCTTTTCGCCGGGACGGAGCCCCGTCTCGATAATTTCGATGTCTTCGCCGGGACGCAACCCCGAGAGCGATATCATGCGTGTGGCAAGGTCGTAGATCTTTACAGGCTGCCCCATGTCGAACACGTATATCTCGCCGCCGTTGCCCATCGTTCCGGCCTGGAGGACCAGGGAGCAAGCCTCCGGAATGGTCATGAAGTAGCGGATGATGTCGCGGTGTGTGACAGTAACCGGGCCGCCTTGCTCGATCTGCTTGCGGAACAGGGGAATGACCGAACCGTTTGAGCCCAGTACGTTTCCGAAGCGGGTGGTTACGAATTTGGTGCCGGGGCGGTCGCTGTTCTGGCGGTGGTGGAAATAAAGGCTCTGTACATAAATTTCAGCGATGCGTTTTGACGCGCCCATCACGTTGGTGGGGTTGACCGCCTTGTCGGTGGAAATCATCACGAATTTCTCCACGTTGTACTTCTCGGCGAGGTCTGCCAGGTTCTTTGTACCGAGCACATTGGTGAGAATAGCCTCCGACGGGTTGCGCTCCATCATGGGCACATGCTTGTAAGCCGCAGCGTGGAATACATATCGGGGCTGATAATGAATAAATGCTTGCTCCAGACGTTCTTTATTAGCGACATCCGCAATGAAAAGATGTATCTTCGTTTCAGGATGTTCGGATTCCATCTTGAGCTGCAACTCATGCATGGGGGTTTCGGCCTGGTCGATGAGCACGATTTCCTTAGCGCCGAGTGACGCTACCTGATGCACGATTTCCGACCCGATAGATCCGGCGGCACCCGTGATCAGCACCACCTGGTCGCGCAGAGTCCGTTCTACCTCGGAAATATCCGGCTTGATGACATCGCGACCCAGAAGGTCCTCGATCTTGATGTTGCGCACAGATCCCGCACGGGTTGTTTCGCGTCCGGTCTTTTCATCATATTCGCTTACCAGTGAGTATAGCAGCAGATGAATGTGGCTCTTGAGGAAAACATCGGCTGTGCCACTGCTGCGCATGAATTTCAGTTGGTTCGATGAAAACAGCAGAGTGTCTGAATCGTAGTGCTCGAATATTTTCGATACGGTCGCGGGGTCATAGGGGAGCACCGGCACTTCGTTTACGGTTCGCGGGGTTTCGTTAGGCGAGAGTGTAAGACACGCTACAACAGTATAAAGTCCGTTGGGGTCATTGTTCACCGTGGAAACGAAGCCGAATGAACCTGCGTTGGAACCCAGGGCTATCACTCTGCGGCGCTTCGTAGTGGACGAATGAATTGCACGGTATATATATTTGATTGCCAGGCGACTGCAAAGCATCATTGTGAACACGAGCAGAGCCACGACAAAGATATTCCACACTCCGAAATAGGCTACACCCTCGGTGAAAAATGTTCCTGCGGAAATTAAAAGGAGGAACGCGGATGCCAGCACCACAAGTTCGACCACACGATAAATGTCCTCGAGCACAGACAGGCGCACGATGTATCTGTAAGCATGTGTCACAGGCATACAAATAGCATACACCAGCCATACACCGAGTCCCTGAGCCCAGGCCGAGAGCATCCAATGGTCGCCGTTAAGGGCCGCTGTCGGACTAAGCCAATATGTGATGAAGCAGGCAATAGCCACGAAAAGCAAATCCACGGCAAGCACCATCCATCGGGGCGTCGGTGCAGCCATAAAGCGGTTTACAATTCGTGTATTTATAACGAAGTCGGTAAGTTTTTTCTTCATAAATAGGGGGTGTACTTTTTGGGTACAGTTAAGAAAAGTACGCAAAGTTACGTATTTTTAACTTTTAATCCAAATAATTCTGCGATTAAATCCGCCACTGACGGCGAAAAATGAGATGGATAGGGCTTTTAGTCAGGGCTTTCGACCTTTCTTACCATGATACTGCCGAAGCCGTGTCGCAGAGTCTATAGTTACGATTTATCACAAATCTCCGTGTCTTCACACATTTGCTCCGGAGGGGTCAGATCGCTTTTTGTGGAATGATACTATTCAGCGTGCGGTGTGTTGTAGGTCAATAAGTTAAGTTTCCGGATCGTAAGATATCGTATAAAAAAATTGCACAATCGGTCCGATTGTCGTCTACTCCCTCATTCCGTGTATTATCTTTGCACCGGAATTCCAAAACAACCATGATAAATCCATTAGAAAAAAGCATTATGACAAACTCGACACTCCTCCTTCAGCCCCTCTGGATCAATCACATCGAACGCTTCCCCGAACGCATGCGCCCCCGACTCTATGGCGCGCTCATCGCCTTCCTGCTCCACGGCACTCCGATTCCCGAAAAACTGCTGCCATATCTCGGAATAATTGTTGACCTGATGGAGCTCGAAGGCATCTGCCCGGCGGTAAGTACTGAGACGCCGGCTTCTACCTGTACTAATGCACCCGGTGCCGAAGTTTCGGGAGCGGATTCTGCTCCCGGTTTGCCTGTCAATGAGTTGCAGGAGCCTATTTCGGAAAAGATTTCCGAAACATCAACTGCCGAATCATCATCCCATAAGACCGAAATTTCGCAGGCTGAACCTGTGCGAACGATGCGGTTGTGTCAGTCGGAGGTCTGTCCTCCACGTCTCCGGCCATCACGTTATCTTACATAAACATTACTCCAAAGGCAAAACCCACACTCGCGGTTCGCGTCGTCACTTGTGCAAGCCCGATTTGTAAATTCGGAAAATTTTGCGTAAATTTGCAGTCAAATTAGGAATGCAATCTCTATGAAAATTTTAGTCACAGGTGCAAATGGCCAGCTGGGCCGTGAGTTGCGTAATGTCCTTGAGGCTCGTATGCCCGGCTCGGCGGTGTACGTCGACCGCGATGAACTGGATATAACCGACCGCGCGGCTACCGAGGCGTTTTTGCGCGGTTCCGACTTTACACATATTATTAATTGTGCGGCCTACACAGCCGTCGATAAGGCCGAGGAAGAGTACAACGCTTGTGCCGCTGTCAACATCGACGGTGTCACTAATCTGGCACGCGTAGCCGATGAACTCGGGATACGTATAATCCACGTGTCGACCGACTATGTGTTCGACGGTCATGCCTACCGTCCTTACACCGAGAGCGACAAGGTGAATCCGACATCGCAGTACGGTGCCACCAAGCGCAAAGGCGAGACATCGCTGCTGGGACTTGCGCCCGACAGCGTGATAGTCCGCACATCCTGGCTCTATTCGCCCTACGGACATAATTTCGTAAAGACCATTCTTGACAAGGCCTCCACCTCGAAACGCCTTAATGTTGTCTACGATCAGATCGGCTCGCCCACCAATGCCCGCGACCTTGCCGAGGCGATTTATACCATTCTCACTGCACGTCAGTGGAAACCGGGTATCATCAACTTCTCCAACGAAGGTGTGTGCTCATGGTACGATTTCGCTACCGCTATCGTGCGTCTGGCAGGCATCAAGGGATGTGAGATAATGCCTATCCCGACGGCGGACTATCCCACTCCGGCCAAACGCCCTTATTACTCGGTGCTGGACAAGAACCGTTTCCGGGTGACTTACTCATATAAAATTCCGCACTGGGAGGAGTCGCTCGCCCGCTGCATCTCACGAATACAATCCGGCGAAAAGTAACGCGATGGCCCAGATCAACGATGAAATAGCCCGCCGCCGCACGTTCGCGATCATCTCCCACCCGGACGCCGGCAAGACTACCCTCACCGAGAAGCTCCTGCTTTTCGGCGGTGCGATACATATAGCCGGCGCGGTAAAGTCCAACAAGATAAAAAAGACTGCGACTTCCGACTGGATGGAGATTGAGAAACAGCGTGGTATCTCCGTGGCCACATCTGTCATGGGCTTTAACTACGGCGACTACAAGATCAATATTCTCGACACTCCCGGTCACCAGGATTTTGCAGAGGATACATATCGCACGCTTACGGCCGTTGATTCGGTTATCATAGTGGTCGACGTGGCTAAGGGCGTCGAGCAGCAGACTCGCAAACTCATGGAAGTGTGCCGCATGCGTAACACTCCCGTGATCATTTTCGTTAATAAGCTCGACCGTGAGGGACGCGACCCGTTCGACATCCTTGACGAACTCGAGAGCGAGCTGAAAATAGGTGTGCGCCCTCTCAGCTGGCCGATAAACATCGGTGCCAAGTTCAAGGGCGTCTACAACATCTTCGAGAATTCGCTCGACCTCTTTACGCCTGACAAGCAGAAAGTGAGTGAGCGTGTCGAGATTGACGACGTGAACGATCCCCGCATCGACGAGGCTGTCGGCGAAGCCGATGCAGCCAAGCTACGCGAGGATCTCGAACTCATCGAGGGTGTATATCCCGAATTCAACGTGCAGGACTATCTCGACGCCAAGATAGCTCCCGTATTTTTCGGCTCCGCGCTTAATACTTTCGGTGTTAAGGAACTTCTTGACTGTTTTGTCAAGATCGCGCCGGCACCCAAACCGGTTGCGGCCGTCGAACGCACGGTCAATCCCGACGAACCCGGATTCTCTGGTTTTGTGTTCAAGATACATGCCAACATGGATCCCAACCATCGCTCCTGCATCGCGTTCGTGAAGGTCTGCTCCGGAAAATTTGAACGAAACGCGCCCTACAAGCATATCCGCAGCGGTAAACTGATGAAGTTCTCGGCTCCCACGGCCTTCATGGCTCAGAAGAAGAATATTGTGGACGAAGCCTGGCCGGGCGATATCGTAGGTATTCCCGATACCGGCAACTTCAAGATAGGCGATACGCTCACGGCGGGTGAGGATATCCATTACAAGGGCTTGCCCAGTTTCTCGCCCGAGATGTTCAAATATATCGAAAACACCGACCCCATGAAAAGCAAGCAGCTCGAAAAGGGCATTCAGCAACTCATGGACGAAGGTGTGGCTCAGTTGTTCACCAATCAGTTCAACGGCCGCAAGATCATCGGCACCGTAGGGCAGTTGCAGTTCGAGGTGATACAATACCGGCTGCTGCACGAGTACGGCGCACAATGCCGCTGGGAGCCGATATCGCTTTACAAGGCATGCTGGATCGAAAGCGATAACCCGGAGGCGCTCGCAAACTTCAAGCGTCGCAAACATCAGTTCATGGCTACCGACCGTCAAGGTCGCGATGTGTTTCTGGCTGATTCCAATTATGTGCTCCAGATGGCTCGGGCAGACTTCCCGGACATCCGGTTCCATTTTACTTCCGAATTTTAGTAGTATTTTTCCTCTTTCGGTATCCGCACATAAATAG
>CAMWNG010000078.1 GCA_947175575.1 uncultured Bacteroidales bacterium
GAAATTACGCTAAACAATCCTGCGGTCTTTTCACCCGAATGGCAGGTAAAATCGCGGCTATGACGTTCATGCAATATGTCAATTTCGTTAATCATCGTCCGATTGGACAGATAAAATATGCTCTAATTTAATTCAACCAACAGGTAATTAATTATTTAACGCGCAAACAAATGTCTCAAAAAAGTACGATTTCCATAACATTTAAGACGGAAGGTGATAGCGGCTTCAAGCAAATGGCCGTTGATGCCGAAGCTTTTAAAAAAATAATGACAGATAGCCTTGTGGAAGCAGATAAGCTAAAAAGTAAAATTTTCAGTTTAGCTGCGACTGCAACAGCAGTTCAGTCGTTGAGTGATGGAATGTCTCAACTCCTTTCAGTTTTTAGAGACTTGACAGGTGGATACGCGGCTCAAATTGAGGCTGAGACAAAATTGGCCACAGCCATGCGGAACACCATGGGAGCTACGGAGGCGGATATTCAAAGCATCAAGGATCTTTGCTCAGCTCAGCAGGAGTTGGGCGTTATCGGTGACGAGGTGCAGCTGGCCGGTGCGCAGGAGTTAGCAACATATCTTAGCGAGAAACAAAGTCTTGAACAGCTTATCCCGGTGATGAATGATATGTTGGCTCAGCAGTATGGATTGAACGCTTCACAAGAGAACGCGGCGCAAGTTGCTGCCATGCTGGGTAAAGTCATGGACGGTCAAACCGGTGCGCTTAGTCGGTATGGCTATACTTTTGATGACGTCCAGGAGCAAATCTTAAAATTTGGAACCGAAGCGCAACGCGCCGCCGTACTTTGCGATGTGGTTAGCAGTTCCGTTGGCGGCATGAACGCTGAATTGGCTAAGACCGATGTCGGAAAGCAAAAGCAGTTGGAAAACCATCTTTGACCGTAAGGCAAACCACAAAGAAAATTCGATAGCTACTCCCAAGCCGTCATAACCGCTGACATAACCTGCGTCGGCCACTACTAATCCACAACTATCCCCCTCGCCCCGACAGAGGGGGATCTCTTGTCAGTGTTTAGCCACGGCACTTTCATTTAAACTTAAAATAACGACATAATCTCCCTTACCCGGTTCAGTACGAATCGGGTAAATTTTTATATTTGTATTTCAGGCACTTATCTTTATCTTAAATTTCAATTTTTTCATTTTTGGGCTAAAAAGCGAATAAGCCGGGTAAAGCTCATTGAGATATATCTCATTAGTTCTGCCATACCTTTTTGCTTATCGGCTTTCTTTTTGCGCCGTCCTTTCCATACAGAAAATATGGAACAGACAATTCTTTGAATAGTATCAAGGTTACGGGCAGCTCTTGATTACTTCCGTTTAATCTTGTCTTGTAAAAGATTTACGTCAAGCCCCAATGCATACTCTCTATAGACCAATAGTTCCGCACTATTGCACCCTGCCTTGGCGTGGTCGTAGGCAGACTACTCACATAAAGCCGTTTTTCAGAAGTACGTACGCCTGTAGACTTTTTTATTGTAAGTGATTCATATTCAATGATTATCATGTTTCCGCCCCATTTTTCCTTGTCAGCGATTATTTCAAGACCATCATATATGTTGTAGGTTCTGGTTTCGATTCTCCCATGACCAAGTTCAGGACCCTCTGTATATGAATACAACGGTCTATGTTCCTTAAGCCTGTCCTCCACCCCATACCGCAGCGAGCGTTGATTGGCTTTGAGTTCTATTAGAAAATCTCCTCCTTTGTTCCTTATTTTATCGATGCTATCCTTCTGCATCGACATGGCATCTGCGGTGACAACCTTCCCGGATATGTCAATCTTGTCCATTAGTATCGGGACAGCTTTTATCTCATTGCTCTTTTCCCGGCATGCTTCCGTTGCGATTGTGATGCCAGTGTTGAACGAATATGCAGATACGATATCAGGATTACGCCCGTTTTCTTGAATGGTGCCACGCTCTGCCTTGCCGTTCACACAGATTATCTCCCTGTCACGGCATGCATTAAGCAGTTCTTCATGGAAGTTGGCGGTAAACGCCTGCATCCTGTCTGCCATGGATAGATCGTCAATACCGTTCTCTACCCGACAAAGGGTCGCCTCCGAGGGTATCCCATTCTTCAGTATACCCGTTTTACGGAATTTATTTTGATTGTGTCGGCCGAACGCTATTATATCAGCACGTACGACATGCCCACACGTCCGTCCAAGTATCATCAGAATGATGATGTCGTTGAGCCGGTGGCGGATGTTTCCTTTGTTGCATCTACGAAAATCCGGGACTGAGGCAGCAAAATTCATCACATGATATAGAATACTCCCTTTTTGTTTGGATTTATTTTGTACCTTTGTGATGAGATTGATCATTTCATCCTCAATCGAACAGACTTGGTTAAATGGTTTGGTTCTATTCATAACTGTTTGATTTGCAACTACTAAGTTACGGAAAAATCCACCACCTAACCAAATTTTTATGATACTTATTTTTTCTTATAATCAAATAATTAGCCTTATCCAAGGACTACATACTTCCCTCTATAAAATAGCACAATCTTTGAATATGCGTGCCAATCTTAAATGAATGAGCCGTGTACACAGCATGTAAGTTTCTACTGCAAATTACGGCGTTTTCATAGTTTTTGTTAATTTTGTATCCTCAAATTATATAGTTTTTGTTAATTTTGTATCCTCAAATTATTATGAATAAAAAAGTCGCATCAACAGAGAGTAAAGATACTACAGGTATGGATAAAGTATCGGTACAGAGTAGGGCGGTGGGAGTCCCAAAGGATATTGAAAAGAAACTTCAAGTGGTTTTAAGGCACATTGAAGAATCGGCCGCTTTTGATGGTATGTGTGACAAGAATTTCAACGATGCCACATCAATATCATCATTAGCACTTGCCTCCGGATTGTCCGTGCGCAGTTTGCGGGATTACTTTAAAACATTCACCGATCAGAGTCCGGTGAATTATGTTTCTATAAGACGTGCCGAATATGCGGCTCGTATATTCAGATTATACCCTGCTGTTTCAAAAGTACAGGCGGCATACTCAATAGGCTTTAACTGTCCTAATGGGGTATATAGGCTGATGCGAAAAAACGGAGTCGCTAATATTGACTCTCTCAGAAGCATAGTCGTCAATGATTCTGACATTCATCTTCCTTTCAGGAAAGAATATCTGTCCGAAAGCATACTTCGCAACGAGGCCGACAGAGCCGGTATATCCTCCGACCGACTCATAATTCCGGCCGATGGAGAAACAGTAAATCTTTGATTAAGTTTAATTACAGTTTCTATTTTAATGAGTTGATTATGATAAATGGTTTAACACCTGCAGAGATATTAAATGAACTTGCTGTTGCGTTTGAAACTGCTCGTGAGCAGGAGTCTTTAGACTCCCTCATGGATGCTATTAAATTGGCGCAAACCATTGATGATTCGCCATTTACCGATACTGAAAAGTGCCGGCTACATTTTTTCATTGCAAATGCCTGGAGTTATGTGTTACAATTAAAATTCATTTCTCCGGAAGACATTCCGGTTTCTTCATATGAATATGAGCGTCAGATTTATCATTTGAGAGTGGCTGCATCCTTTATTTATGATGCCGATGAATTTGTGGCATGCCGGGTTAATACAAATTTAGGTTGTGCATTGAGTCATGTCGGCAGATTTGTCGAGGCACAGCATTATTTCAACAAAGCATTGTTAATCAATCCTGAATTTGGTATGGCGTTGGGCAATAAGGGGTACGGTCTCTATCGTTATGCAAGAGAATTGGAAGACAATGTTCACCAATTTATCTTCTTACAATATGCTTTTCAATGCTTGACTCTCGCATGCGAAGACCCAAGCATTTATCCTGAAGCCCGCAATTTCTTTCACGGATTAGCTCTACATATATCCGAATTTTATCCCGAACATCTGCTTAACGATCTTAAACAATATCCCGACATCCTCTCTGATAGAGCTGATGAAGAGTTAAGTTACAGAACGTGGTGTATTGAAAACCAACTATTTCTAAATCCTTTAAATGATGTAATTAGCCAAAATATTGTTGCACGTGATATCCTTCACACTCCAACTTTAACTTTAAGAAAAGATGAAAAGCCGATCTATCTTTCGCTTTTCAATCAGATTAAAGAAGAATATGTCTCAGCAAGATACTTTTTCTACGAGGGCGCATATACATCCACGCCACACTTTGCCGATCGGGACGTAACCTTATATCGGGTTTTTGATATGCCGATTTATTCAATTAATGTTGAGAAGGTGAAGACAGCGTTTCGCCTGTGCTATTCCATATTTGATAAGATCGCATATCTTCTTAATATATATCTTGATCTAAAGATCAATCAAAACAAAGTTTCCTTCCGAAATATATGGCATCAGGAAGGTAATATGAAAAAGCCGTTAAGAGCGCATGTCTTGAGGAACAGATCACTCCAAGGGCTGTATTGGTTATGTAAAGATTTATATGAACAGGATGAATCGCCAATCGAACCCGATGCAAAAGAAATTGCAAAGATTAGGAACTATATTGAACATAAATCATTTAAGGTTGTTGAATGTACAAGTTCGTGCTGGGATGAAACCCCGGAAACTTATGAAATCTTACAGGATGATTTCTACGATAAGACTTTACGTCTGTGAAAACTGACGCGGTCAGCCTTAATATATCTTTCCTCTGCCATATATGAGGAAGAAAGTAATAAAACGCCTGTCAAAGATTATGTAATTCCTATTGAGCCTGAATTATTATAGATCTTATAAGATTCGTTTTCACCTTTATGGCGTCCAAAGCTCCATCAATACAGTCAAAGGCATGTCAGCCCGAATGGTTATATAAAACTGCCATAATATAAACTAATCTTGAAGATTTACTAATATATAATTATACTTCTTGTCTTTCTCAATGACTTATAATATGAAATCATGAAACTCAATAAAATTCATCATGTTGCTGTTATAGCCTCTGATTACGAGCGCAGTCTTGATTTTTATACTCGTGTGCTTGGCCTCACGATTATCGCCGAACACTATCGTTCTCAACGTGAATCTTATAAAACTGATTTGGCCCTTGACGGTGACTATATAATCGAACTGTTTTCGTTTCCCGATCCCCCCGCACGCCTTAGTCACCCCGAGGCAGCCGGACTCCGCCATCTTGCATTCGAGGTCGATGACATTGCGTCTGCCGTCAGTCATCTTGATGCTGAAGGCATTGACCACGAAGCTATCCGCATAGATGAGTTTACAGGCAAACGCTTTGTTTTCTTTCAAGACCCCGACGGCCTGCCCATCGAATTTTACCAAAGATAATAGTTTCTGCTCTGAATATATCATTATTTGAAGGAAAGTGTTAACTTTGCGGAAAAGATTATGGAAACGCCGATTGACAAGAAAATTATACCCGGCAGGATGCTGTTGATCATTGATCCTCAGACAGACTTTATTAACGGTACGCTCCCCGTTCCGGGAGCCGTAAATGCTATGGACTCCCTCGCAGAATATGTCCGGAACTGTGACGGCACCTACGCTTGCAAGGTCATCACGGCCGACTGGCATCCTTACGGCCACATGTCCTTTGACGATTGTGGTGGCGCATGGCCCCGGCATTGCGTCCATGACACCGTAGGAGCCGCCATCTGGCCTGCTCTTTTCGATGCAGTCTTCTCTACGTCAGGAGATAGCCTTGTGCTCCACAAAGGAGAGCAAGCCTGCAAAGAGGAATACTCCGTTTTTGAAAACCCTTACGCTGCCGGTGAGATTGCCGCCCGGGTTCGTCGTCACCGAATATCTCATATTGATATATGCGGTCTGGCCGGCGATATCTGTGTCCTGTCATCTCTGCGTCAGGGTATGGAACTGCTGCCCGACGTCCGTTTTCGCGTTCTTACGCGTTTTTCGCCTTCGATCGACGGCGGCCGGAAACTAAATGAATTCATTCACCACCACGACACTTTATCCGACACAATAACTCCTTTGACCGATGGACAGACAGATCAATAGATTCAATTCGCGTTGGGACCGCTCAACATGGCTTATCCTTCTTATAATCCTCGCCTGCTGTGTGGGGCAGTTTTTTCTTGATTTCACCATCTGGCCTTTTATAATCTCGGTATTGGTGCTTGTCTATGTCATCGTGCTGTTCAAAAGCATCTATTATGTTATTGACGGCGACCGCCTCATCGTCTACGACTTTTTCAGGCCCAAAGAATATCCGATTTCTCAAATCCGTGAAGTAAACCGGACGAAACTGAATCTTGCCGGCCCTGCTACATCGCTCACGCATCGCATTGCAGTGAAATTCAAGGATCGTTCTATAATGAAAAGCTTCCTTCCGCTCATCCTTTCGCCTGACTGTGAACACGAGTTCGTGAAGAAGCTTCGTGAGGTCAATCCCGACATCCTTACCGATATAGAGTAGGGTACTGCACACGTTTGAATATGGGGAAGCCACTCATTGAAGAGCATACCGATTCAGCGGAATTCCTTCGGTTCTACTATCTCAAGGAGGAAATGACCGCCTTTCTCCGAGCGCATGGATTGCCGACATCCGGTTCCAAGGAGATTCTTAAGAATAGAATTGCGGAGTATCTCGATTGTGGATTTGTCCGCGAGTCCGTGGTAGCCACTCCCCTCACTGTTCGGAAGTCAGCTCAGCTTGCCATTGCCGATAGTGCTGTGATAGGAGCGGATTTTGTCTGTTCGCAAGCTGCGCGGGCCTATTTCATCGCGCGGCTCGGTAAGTCTTTCCGGTTCAAGGTCACATTTCAGCGGTGGCTCCGTGATAATCCCGATGCTACCTTCGCCGATGCCTGCGAAGCATTTCGAGCCCTGACTCAGAGCTCACCGACAGCGGAAATAGGTGCTCAGTTCGAATACAATGCCTATATCCGCGCCTTCTTTAACGACAATCCCGGCCGCAGTCTCTCGGATGCAATCACTTGCTGGAATTACAGAAAAGACCGCCCCGGTGATCATAGCTATTCTCGCGCCGACCTCGTTGCACTCTGCCGCGCCGGCTTATGAGTTACTTATTGCCCAAGCGATAAGTTCGTTCAGTATCGGCATAAGACTCTCGCCTTTTTCAGTCAGGCTATATTCCGTCCGCGGAGGTATTTCCGCAAATATTTCACGGCTTATCAGACCGTCGGACTCAAGTGATTTTTAGACCCCGTTCCCCAATATTTGTTAAGGCTGGGGCGGTCAAGCGTCATGCAGATGTGTTCGCGCAGTGAGGGAGCAATGCGGTGGCATTGTGACCGATGCAAGCGGACGCAGATGCATGACGATTGGCCGAGGCGAAGGTAACTTATGCCACAGAAGCGAAAAACACATATCTCTGTGATGAATTGAGCAAAGAACTGAATAAAACGAACCGCAACATAAACATTGCGTACGCCACCAGTGCAACACCTTTTGCGGTGTGTAGAAACTGTTCGTAATTTCTGTTTAACCGTCTGAATGATTCAAGTCAAGAAAAAGTGCGTTCCACAACCCACCTGGCGTCAATTGGCTTGATTTGAAGGCCTTTTTATACCCTTGATTTTCTTCCCTCCGTCCACGCCCTTTTCCGAGTGAGCCAGTCCAGTGCGGATACTTTGGGTGTCTAATGATTAAAACCATATAACAGATAAGGGCGATCTTTAATTGTTTTGTAACGAAAAAATTACCTTTATATCGCATCTCTCAGGTGCTTTTTGCCTTGTTCTTCAGTCACATAGCTACAGCTATGCTCCTTCATCACAAGACAAAAATCACTCAGAGATATGTGCCCCCAGAGTTAACAAATATTGGGGAACGGGGTCTTATCCGACAGCACCTTCGGCGATATGTCCGGTATGGCTTTTCCGATCTCGTTGAATCGTGTGCGCCCGTTCTCCGCCAGTACACACAGAATCAGAATCGACCATTTACCCGAGAAGCGTGCTATCACATTACGGATCGGACAATTCTCGGTATGGGTGAATTTTTCTAAATTTTCTTTTAGGGTCAATCTGTTCATTATCAATAATGATTACCGGAAGGTAATTGACTTACAGCTTTGTAAGCCCTTGTTTTTCGCGAAAGAATGTGCTAACTTTGCGCTATCCGATTGATAGCGCAAAGTTAGTAAACATTTTTCAAACTTAAAAAATTATGAGCGATATCAAGATTCTGAACTCAGGCGATAAATTCGCCCATGCCTCCGTGGGTTCGCTTCACGCTTTTGAAGGGAAACAATTCGTGAAAGATGCCACCGGCGCCACCTCTTGTGAAATCTCTTTCGGAAGCCTGCCTTCAGGAGCCTCCGTGCCCTTCTTTCACAGTCACAAAGCCAATGAGGAAAACTACATCATTCTCTCCGGATCGGGTAAATTCCAGGTAGACGGTGAAGTTTTCGATATTGCGGAAGGATCTGTGATTCGCGTGGCCACCGGCTGCGACCGCAATCTCAAATGCACTTCCGAAACTCCCATGACATACATCTGTATTCAGGCGAAAGAAGGCAGTCTCGGCGGTTATACCATGACCGACGCCGAAATCACCGAACGTGTCGATCTGCTTTGATCCCCCCTGATTTTACACAGCTTACTGACGTGACCCGGACACTATTACGGGTCACGTATTCTTTATATATCCGGATTGTTCAAAATCCTTGTCATACGATGTTTTTCTCTTCCGAGAGTTGGAATATTGGAATGAATTGACTAACTTTGCCAAACGGAAACATTTCAACCGACTGAGAAGAAAGCTCTATGGGTAAATCTATACTATTCGATCTGGAATCGACGCAGCCGTCCGTGTCTGGCAAACGGCATGGTGGCGGCATCTACGGTGAGATGCTGTTCCGTAAGCTGGTTGAGTTGAAAGCCGACATGGCCGCTTTTTACAACTCTGAAAAATGGCTAAATCCCGATATCCGTCACCTTGCAGACGAAAACGGGATCGAGCTTTTTGACGTCAAAGGCAAACCATTGACTCAGCTTGTCAGCGAGATCGCCCCTAAGTTATTTTATTCCCCGAAAGGAGATGAATACGACTTCGGTCCCGGTGTCAGGGTCATGATCACACTGCATGGCCTTCGTCTCATCGAATTGCCGAACGATCCCCTGATGCGTCGTTATAAGGACGCCCCGCTTACCCAGATTCTCAAAAATATAGTTCAGCCACTGTTTCCGCGGTTGGTATTCAGATATAACAAAAAACGCTTTTACTCCTATCTCGAATACCTTGAGTTCGTTGTGGTGTCCGAACATACGGCCTATTCGCTCCGTCAGTTCTTCCCCGAGACAGCCGGACGCGACATCAAGGTGTTTTATTCCCCGTCCACCACGGTCGTCATGGATCTCGACCCCGCTAAGGTAGCCGATTATCCCTACTTTCTGATGGTCAGCGGTAATCGTTCTGAGAAGAACGTCCTGCGAGCCATCATGGCTTTCGAACGCCTTTTTGAAGCCGGTCTCCTGCCCGGCTTCAAGGTGCATATCACCGGCATATCCTCGCTGAAAGACATACGCCACAAATATCGCTATCCCGAACGGTTCGTGGCGCTCGGATATGTCGACGATTCCGAATTGCAGCGACAATACCGCGACAGCTACGGTTTCATATATCCGACACTCAACGAAGGCTTCGGCTATCCTCCCGTCGAGGCCATGCGTTACGGCATTCCCGTGGCAGCCTCCGCAGTTTGCTCCATTCCGGAAGTTTGCGGCGATGCCGTACTCTATTTCAATCCGATGGATGTTGCCGAGATCGGCACCCGCATCCTCCAGCTCACTGATCCCGACATTCGCCGTAGGCTCACCGAGGCCGGTAAGAAACGCTATCGTCATATCACCGACCGTCAGAATTCCGACCTCGAAGGACTCGCCCGCCACATCATCGACAAAGCGCGGTGAGCCACCCCGAATTTTAAGACCCGGTTCCCCAATATTTGTTAAAGCTGAGGACGCATATCGCCGAGAGATTTTTGTCTTGAGATGAAGGAGCGTTGCCGTAGCTACGTGACTGAAGAACAAGGCAAAATTGGGGAACCGGGTCTAAGTCTCCCACATGCGGCATAATACGCCGAGTGGCGGGGTCTCACGACTCCGCCACTCGGTATAAACCAATCAGTATCACAATTCTTGCAATGAAAAAGTAAGTTCTTTTGTTCTTTGATATTATAACACCCCCGCCACACCTATTGTTCAC
>CAMWNG010000079.1 GCA_947175575.1 uncultured Bacteroidales bacterium
AAATGCTTTCCGAACTTAAAGGAAACACCCTGCTGCTGCCCGCCGGAAGCAACGGATCACTGGTCATCCGCACCAATTACACCACAGGCGTGAGCGCAGTCACCACCGATGTCGACTACTCGGCCCCCTACGAGGTCTACAACCTCAACGGCATGAAGGTAGGCGACAGCCGCGAATCGCTTCTGCCCGGCATCTACATCGTCCGTCAGGGTAATGCCGTACAGAAGATCGCCGTGAACTGATCCACAGACCACATAATATCAATTCAGAAGAGCGCAACCCTCGCCGGGCTGCGCTCTTCTGCATGTTCGTCCACCGGACCACGCCGTCCTCCGGCGTGGCTGCCAACCCGACGAAACCAACCCGACAAAAATTCCCCGTCCGGCTACACCCGCCGCGTCCGGGACGGCCGCGGTCCAAACACTTGCGACCACCCCCTCGGACCACGACGGTCTCCGGCGTGGCTGCCGACCCGACTAAACCAACCTGACGAAAATTCCCCTCCGGCTACACCTGCCGCGTCCGGGACGGCCGCGGTCCAAACACTTGTGACCACCCCCTCGGACCACGACGGTCTCCGGCGTGGCTGCCAACCCGACCAAAAAGGGACGCGCGAACGTCTCGGGCGCGCCTGCCAATCCGACGAAAATCCCCCATCCGGCTACACCCGCGCATCTGGGACGTCTGCGCCTCCCTTCCCTCCGGCTACACCCGCCGCAGCCGGACGTCCGCGGATCTCTTGCGCCGCATCCGCCTGCCAATCCGACCAAACAGGGACCCGCGGAACGCTGTTGAAAAAAGTGGCGGATGGGTGTACGGACTTTCAAAAAAAATGTGTAACTTTGCAAAAATTTTTTTACTCGCCCCATGAAAGAAGTAACCTACGAAGGCCTTACATTTGAGCCATACATCACCCGAGAGAAAATCGACTCACGTATCAAAGAGCTCGGACAGACAATTTCGGAGGAGTGCGCCGGTCAGAATCCGTTGTTCTTATGTGTGCTCAACGGCGCGTTTCCGTTTGCTTCAGACCTTTTCAGGGCTTGTGAGGATATCGACGCCGAAATAGCTTTTGTAAGGCTGAAATCGTACGACGGCACAGGTTCTACCGGTCAGGTAAAGGAGCTCCTGGGGCTGTCGGACAACATCGAAGGGCGGACGGTGATTGTGGTCGAGGATATCGTGGACACGGGCAACACCATCGTACGGCTTATCGATACCCTTCAGAAGAAGAATCCCGCCAAGATCAAGGTGGCGACCCTGCTGTTCAAGCCCGAGGCGCTGGAACACGACTTCAAGCCCGATTATGTAGGTTTCTCGATTCCGAAAAAATTCATCATCGGATTCGGACTCGACCTCAATGGCCGTGCCCGCAATCTCAATGACATCTATATCCTAAAGGAAAACTGATTTTTAGATTTGCATATCGATTAAATGTTGAATCTTGTTATTTTCGGCGCTCCCGGCAGTGGTAAAGGTACACAGAGCGAACGCCTCATAGATAAATACGGACTGCATCACATCTCAACCGGCGAAGTGCTGCGTGAACATATCTCGCGTGGTGATGAACTCGGTAAAATCGCTGACAGCTATATTTCAAAAGGGCAGCTAATCCCGGATGACCTGATGATACGCGTCCTGGAAAACGTGCTTGACTCAAATCCGGAACTAACGGCCAAAGGTGTGATTTTCGACGGTTTTCCCCGTACGATCGATCAGGCCAAGGCGCTGAAGGAAATGCTGGCCAAACGTGATTCGAAAGTGCATGCCGTGATCGGACTGGAGGTGGCTGAAGATGAACTGATGCGCCGCATGATTCAGCGCGGAGCAGAAACAGGCCGTGCCGATGACAATCCGGAGACCATAAAGAAGCGCCTGAAAGTCTATCACACCCAGACACAGCCCCTTCGCGACTATTACATAGCCGAAGGCAAATACCACGGCATCGACGGCACAGGAAGTGTCGACGACGTGCACGGCAAGGTGGTGGATTCGCTGACGGCGCGTCTGCCCGAACACGTCTGAGTCAACCTTTCGCGGGGGTAAAGCGTTATAATTCTACCGTTTGACTATTTATTGAATTATGAACTCATTACATTATACCACCCGCGGACGCGACATCATAGGCATTTACCGTCAGGCCTTCGTAGACCATTTTCCCCTTCCGGCCATTACCGATTATGTGTCGGGAAAGACTCTGACCTACGGTGAACTCGGGCGCCGCATCGAGCGGTTGCACATGTTTTTCCAGGCTGCCGGAATCCGTAAGGGTGATAAGATCGCATTGCTGGGTCGGAATACTTCGACCTGGATATGTACGTTCATGGCGTCGCTTAC
The DNA here is from genome assembly GCA_947175575.1 of uncultured Bacteroidales bacterium. Lineage (GTDB taxonomy): Bacteria > Bacteroidota > Bacteroidia > Bacteroidales > Muribaculaceae > CAG-873. The sequence goes on from CAMWNG010000079.1 coordinate 2,338, forward strand.
TTACGGGTCGACGATTGTTCCTATTCTCAACGATTTCAACCCGACCGATGCGGCCAACATCATACGTCATTCCGACGCACGGTTACTTTTCGTGGCAGATTCAATCTGGGCGCATCTGAAGGATGAGGATTTCCCGGAGGTGGAGGCCGTGGTGAGTCTCGATACCCGAAAGATACTCGCGGAGAAAGGAGACCGTCTGGCCAAGGTTCAGCGTAATCTAACGCGGATGTTCAACCGTCGCTTCCCTGATGGTTTCACACGCGACGATATAAAGTATCGTTCCGGTCAGAACGATGATATAGCCATAATAAATTATACGTCCGGTACTACCGGATTCTCAAAAGGTGTAATGCTCACCTATGACAACCTCGCCGGAAACATCGGCTTCGGCATAGCATCGCGTTTGCATTATTCCGGATCGAGGGCTTTGTCATTTCTGCCGCTGGCGCACGCATACGGCTGCGCGTTCGATATGCTCGTTCCACTTGCCGTGGGGTCGCATGTGACGGTGCTCGGCAAAACGCCCACTCCATCGTTGCTCCTGAAAGCGATGGCCGAAGTGAAGCCGAACCTGATAATCTGTGTACCGATGATTCTCGAGAAGATCTATCGCAAGATGATCGTGCCTATGATTACAAAGAATCCTATCCGCTGGATTCTGGCCGTCCCGATGCTTGACCGCGCCATTTATGCCCGTATCCGCTCGAAACTGGTTGAGGCTTTCGGCGGTCAGTTCGAGGAAGTGATCATCGGAGGCGCACCGCTGAATCATGAGGTGGAAGATTTTCTGCATATGATCAAATTCCCCTTTACGGTGGGTTATGGCATGACCGAGTGTGCACCGCTTATTTCATACACGCCCTGGCGTCATTTCATTCCCGGGAGCGCGGGCTCTCTTCTGCCACACATCATGAACGGACGTATTGTCGAGGATAAACGAACTCCCGGGCAGGGTGAAATCACTGTCTACGGACAGAATGTGATGGCCGGCTATTATAAAAATCCCGATGCCACGCTCGGAGCCCTTGATGCCGACGGGTGGCTGCATACGGGCGACGCCGGCAACATCGGAGGCCCCGACGGACGCACGATTTTTATCCGCGGACGTTACAAGACAATGATTCTCAGCGCTAACGGTCAGAACATATACCCGGAGGAAATAGAATCCAAACTAAATAACATGCCGTATGTGTCGGAGAGTCTTGTCGTTGAACGCGACGGACATCTGGTCGGTCTCGTGCATCCGGATATGGAAGCGGCCGAGGACCGTAACATGAATTTTGACGATCTGGCTGCGGCCATGGAACAGAACCGTATCGATCTGAACAAGATAGTGGCTCCTTATGAACAGGTGTCGGCCATAGAATTGGTCGACAAAGAATTCGAAAAGACTCCTAAACGCTCGATCAAACGGTATTTGTATAAATAATTATAATCCGAATTTACACGACTGGTGAGGTTCTGAGGGCGAAACCGCCCTCAGGATCTCACCGCTTATACTATGAGTCTCTATATTGTCGGGGTGGCGGACTCAAAGTCACTTTTCCGCCAAAAAATGGCTTATTATTCAAAAAAAAGTGTTAAATTTGCCGCGATAAAATCTATACGCCCCTAAGTTACCATGAAATTAAGGTTCAAGAAAGGCTTGGATTTGAGTCTTGCCGGCGCTGTGAAATCGTCGGAAATCTCAAAATACGAGCCTGATGAATGTGCGATTGTGCCGGACGATTTCAGTGGATTTATACCTAAACTGATGGTCCGCGAAGGCGACTCGGTTAAAGTCGGATCGCCAATCATGCACGATAAAATTTCGGAAGATCTGTATCTGGTATCGCCCGTGAGCGGTACAGTCAAAGCCATCATAAGAGGTGACCGTCGCAAAATCATGCGTGTGGTCATAACAAATGATCACAAATACGAGTGTGTATCGTTTGACACCAAGGCTACTGTAAAGGAGCTGTTGGCGTCAAGTGGTCTGTTGGCGATGCTGCGTCGTCGTCCTTATGACGTGGTGGTGCGGACAGCAGTGCGTCCTGCTGATATCTTCGTGACCGCGCTTGACACCGCACCGTTGGCAACCACTCTCGTGTCACGCCTGCCAAACGACGCTCTGACGGTCCTGACCCGCGCTGTCGAAGCTTTATCCGGATTGACTGAAGGCAAAGTCAATGTCTCCGTGGGTGACGACTGGACTTTCGGAGACTTACCCGGAGCGGTGATGCACACAGTCAGCGGTCCTCACCCCGCAGGAAATGTCGGAGTTCAGGTTTCGGCAATCGCCCCTGCCGGACAGGGTAGGGAGGTCTGGACTCTTGACATTGTCACATTATATAATATAGGTCTCTTGCTTCAGACCGGAGTCCTGAATCCCTGGACCGAAGTGGCTGTGACCGGTCCGATGGTTGCATCGCCGGGCCTGGTAAAAACAAATCCCGGTGCCGCCCTCGCCGGCATGCTCAAAGACCGGACGACGACAGACGCGCATCTCCGTGTGATTTCAGGCAATGTGCTTACCGGAACAGCCGTCGGTGCGGAAGATTCGTTCCTGCGCTTCCCCTACAGACAGATTACAGTGATCGCCGAGGGCGACGATGTGGACGAATTCATGGGCTGGGCCTCGATGAAGCCTTCCAAGCTCAGTGTGAACGCCGCGCTGCCCTTCAGCCGTCTGACCCGCTTATTCTCGCCGGACGCGAGAATGAACGGTTCGCGCCGTGCGATGATCATGAGCGGTGAATATGAGCGTGTGCTTCCAATGGATATCATGCCGGAATTCCTACTGAAAGCGATCATAGGCCGCAACATTCCTGAAATGGAAGCTTTGGGCATCTATGAGATCTCTCCCGAGGATTTCGCGCTTTGCGAATTTGTCGACACATCCAAATTACCGATACAACAGATTATAAGAGACGGACTTGATTTTCTCCGTAAGGAAAACGAATGACGGTCATCTATAAAATCAATCATAACACAAATTATGTCTAAACTGCGTAAACTCCTTGACCGCGCAAAGCCGCACTTCAGTCCCGGCGGACGCCTGTCGGCCTTAGGTTCGGTTTTCGACGGAGTTGAAACATTCCTATATACTCCGCGTACAACCGCTCCCGCAAACAACACAGTTCATATCCATGACGCCATAGATTCGAAGCGCACCATGATAATGGTAGTTCTGGCGTTAATGCCATGTTTCTTCTTCGGGATGTACAACACCGGCTATCAGCACTGGCTCGCAGCCGGATGCACGACTTTCCCGTTTTTTGACCTGATGCTTTACGGCTTTCTGGCAGTGTTGCCCAGGGTGGTCGTGGCTTATGTCGTAGGACTCGGCATCGAATTTATCGTTGCCCAGATCCGCAAAGAAGAGATTCAGGAAGGATTCCTCGTGACCGGTCTGCTCATCCCTATGATTTGTCCGGTAGAGATTCCTTTGTGGATGCTTGCCGTAGCCACAGCATTTTCTGTGATTTTTGTCAAAGAGGTATTCGGCGGCACAGGCTATAATATATTTAATGTGGCACTCGTGACTCGAGCCTTCCTGTTTTTCGCATATCCGGCTCAAATGTCGGGTGACGACGCGTTTGTCCCCACCTCTACACCGCTTGGTTTCGGCCCGGCTGTCCCCGACGGATTCACCTGCGCTACGCCGTTGGGTCAGGTTGCTACCACCGTAGGCGATTCCCTTTCAATTACCGGTGTCGATGGCGCGGCAATTACTTCATGGGACGCTTTTCTGGGACTGATTCCGGGCTGCTTCGGGGAGACTTCCGTGCTTTGCATATTGATCGGCGCGGTTATACTGCTGCTGTCAGGCATCGGTTCGTGGCGAATCATGCTTTCAGTTGCCGCCGGTGCTCTTCTGATGGGTTGGGTGGCCAACACGTTCGCTTCTCCGGTTTATCCCGCCTCATATCTTACGCCGGTTGACCAGCTCCTTTACGGTGGCCTGGCTTTCGCTGCCGTGTTCATGGCCACTGATCCCGTGACAGCGGCCCGCACTTCCACCGGCAAGGTGGTTTACGGCTTGCTTATAGGCATCATAGCCGTGATTATCCGTACATATAACAATGGTTATCCCGAGGGCGCCATGCTTGCAGTGCTGCTCATGAACGCTTTTGCCTCGCTCATCGACTGGTGTGTGGTTCAGACTAACATCAGCCGCCGTCGCGCCCGTTTTGCAAAACTTATTAAAGACTGACGGCTATGCGATTCAATAAAAATTCCAACGTATATATTCTGATATATATCGTGGCACTTGTTCTTGTCACCGGAGCCGCGCTCGCGTTCACATCCGTATCGCTCAAGGAACGTCAGAACGAAAACGTGGCTGTCGATAAGATGCGGCAGATTCTTGCATCAATCCGTATCGCTCCGGCTGATAACGAAGTTACAGCGGTGTTTGATTCGATCATTACTTCGCAGTTCATCGTCAATGCGTCAGGCGAGCAAGTCGCCGGCGAGGCATTTGATGTGGATGTGGCTGCCCAGGTGTCCCTTCCTGCCGATGAACGCGAACTACCCGTATATGTGGCAACCCTTCCCGGCGGAATTACAAAGTATATACTGCCGGCCTATGGTTCCGGCCTGTGGGGGCCGATCTGGGGATACGTTTCCCTGAATGAAGACCGCGCCACCATCTATGGCGCTTATTTCGCCCATCAGGGTGAAACTCCGGGTCTCGGTGCTGAAATAACGAAACCACAGTTCACTGACCAGTTCGAAAACAAACGCCTCGTGCAGGATAACCGGTTCACGCCTGTTTCCGTCCTGAAAAAAGGTCAGAAACCCGAACCCGGCTGCGATTTTGTCGACGCAGTTTCCGGCGGCACGATCACGTCTCGAGGTGTCGCAGCCATGCTTGACAATTCCCTGGCACCGTATACCAAATTCTTAACTCAATCCGATAATTGATCATGGCTGATAATATTTCATATAAGGACATCCTGTTCAATCCGTTTTCAAAGGATAATCCTGTTGTGGTGCAGGTGCTGGGCATCTGCTCCGTTCTCGCCGTAACAGCCAAACTCGAACCGGCCATCGTCATGGGGCTTTCGGTTATAGCTGTGCTCGCATTCTCGAACGTAATCATCTCGTTCATGCGAAACACTATCCCGAATGCCATCCGAATCATAGTGCAGCTTGTGGTTGTCGCCGGTCTGGTCATCATAGTTAGCGAGCTTCTTAAGGCTTATGCCTACAATGTCAGTCTTCAGCTGTCGGTTTACATCAGCCTAATCATCACCAACTGTATTCTCATGGGACGACTCGAGGCTTTCGCGATGGGCAACCGTCCGTGGCCGGCATTTCTTGACGGCGTGGGCAATGGTATCGGGTATGCTATCATTCTTGCTATTGTAGCGTTCTTCCGCGAACTTTTCGGCTCGGGAACACTTTTCGGTTATCAGGTCGTACCTGATGCGCTCTACGAAGCCGGTTACGTTAACAATGGCCTGATGATTCTGCCGCCAATGGCCTTGATTCTGGTCGCATGCATCATTTGGGTGCAACGGTCGTATAATAAGTCGTTACAAGAAAAATAATCCGGAGCATTCACTATGGAAAATTTCAATCTTTTCATACGGTCAATTTTCGTTGACAACATGATCTTCGCTTACTTTCTGGGAATGTGTTCATTCCTGGCGGTAAGCAAGAACGTAAAGACTGCGTTCGGACTCGGAGTTGCCGTGACATTCATGCTCGTGATAACTCTGCCCCTCAACTGGTTGCTTAATCATTATGTCCTCAGCCCCGGCGCACTCGTCTGGCTTGGCCCGGAATATGCGGATGTCGATCTGAGTTTTCTTTCGCTTATTCTCTTTATAGCGGTGATCGCATCGATGACACAGCTCGTGGAGATGGTGGTCGAGAAGTTTACTCCGTCGCTCTACAATTCGCTTGGTATATTCCTTCCGCTTATCGCTGTAAACTGCGCGATTCTCGGTGGATCTCTGTTCATGCAGCAGCGTGGTTTTCAATCTGTCATGACGGCTGTGTCTGCCGGCGCGGGGTGGGGCATAGGCTGGCTTCTGGCTATTACTGCTATCGCGGCCATCCGTGAGCGTATCGCCCAATATTCACAGGTTCCCGCCGCCCTGCGTGGCATAGGCATCACTTTCATACTCACTGCCCTTATGGGAATCGCATTCATGAGTTTTCTCGGCATTAAAATCTGATTCAATCCATGCAACATATAGCTATTATATTGACCTCGGCTTCTCTTATGAAGCCTACGTTGCTGGCTTCGGTGGGCATTTTTCTGGCAGTTACACTGCTGCTGGTGATAATCCTTCTGGTAGCAAAGAAATTCCTTGTCAATTCCGGCGATATCCGTATCACCCTTAACGGCGATAAGGTGATCACCGCTCCGGCGGGTGCATCGCTTCTGTCTACTATGGCTGCGCAGAATGTGTTTCTTCCGTCGGCCTGTGGCGGTAAGGGCAGTTGTGGACAGTGCAAGGTGCAGGTAATGGAGGGTGGCGGCGAGATGCTACCTACTGAAGCAGTTCATATCTCTCGTCGTCAGCAGAAAGACCACTGGCGTCTTGCGTGTCAGCTGAAGGCTAATGAAGATCTCTCGATCAAGGTTGATCCTTCAGTGCTTGATGTTAAGGAATGGGAATGTACTGTTATATCTAACCGAAATGTCGCCACCTTTATGAAGGAGTTCATTGTGGCGCTCCCCGCCGGAGAGCACATGGATTTCGAGCCGGGTTCGTATGCTCAGATTAAGATTCCGCATTTCGACATGACTTATCGTGATGATATTGATCCTGCTCTTATCGGTGAACAGTATCTCCCCGCCTGGGATAAGTTCGGATTATGGGACCTCAAGTGCAAAAACACGGCTACAACAGTCCGGGCGTATTCAATGGCGAATTATCCGGCAGAAGGCGATCGTATAATGTTGACCGTCCGAATTGCCACACCGCCTATGCGTCCGCGGCCTCAGACCGGTTTCATGGATGTGCCTCCCGGCATAGCTTCATCTTATATCTTCAGTCTTAAGCCCGGCGATAAGGTGATCATGAGCGGCCCTTATGGCGAATTCCGTCCCATCTATGACTCCAAACGCGAGATGATGTGGATAGGCGGCGGTGCCGGTATGGCTCCTCTTCGAGCTCAGATTATGCATCTTACACGTAGCCTCAATACCACCGACCGTGTAATGCATTATTTCTATGGAGCCCGTGCGCTCAACGAGGTTTTCTATCTCGACGATTTCCTGCAACTCGAAAAGGATTTCCCCAACTTCAAGTTCCATCTTGCTCTTGACCGTCCTGACCCCGAAGCTGATGCTAAGGGCGTAGCTTACACGCCGGGATTCGTCCATCAGGTTATCCATGACACATATCTGAAAGATCATGAATCACCGGAAGATATTGAATATTATATGTGCGGACCGGGTCCGATGAGCGCTGCGGTCAACAAAATGCTCGATTCACTTGGTGTTTCTCCCGAAATGATACATTACGATAACTTCGGTGCATAACAAATCGCCCTTCGGGGCGATTTGTTGTTTTTGTACTATTCCGCCACGTCTTTAATGAATATGAGATGTATGCGCAGATTAGATTGATTTATGTTGAAAAAAAGTGTTGCTTGTAAATTCGTGATTTTCAGGAGGGTTGCGAATGGGGTTGGAAAAAATATGTTTTTAAGCATAAAAAAGAGTGTAAAAAATTTGGTGGAGTGGT
>CAMWNG010000080.1 GCA_947175575.1 uncultured Bacteroidales bacterium
ATAATGTAAATCAAATGATAATATCGCATAATCATAACTTTACTTCCGAATTTTAATCCCCTGGGGTTGGCCTGCGGCCACCCCGTTTGTCTTTTTACTCTCTCTCCTCTATGATACGTCTGTTTCTGCTTTTTCTTTCTGTTCTTGTCGCCGGGAAACTCGTGGCGTCGGGAGACGTTCGCGTTCTGGTCGACGAGGATTTCTCCAGGATGCCGTCCGGCACCCCAGAGGTGCCGTGGAGCTATCCGGTGCCCGTTGACGCCGACGGATCCATCGCCGCCGAATATACATTTCAACCCGGATGGAAAGGCATAGGTGTGCATCAGGCCGGAGGCTCCTGCGCGCTGCAGACTTTTTCTGATTCATACGGTCGCCAGATGTGGGGACGGATCTCTACACCGGCATTTTATCTCGGCGGTAACGCTGAGGTGAGCCTGCGGGCCAAGCGGTTGCCCGGCAGCCGTGGCAGTGTCTGGGTTTCGGTTGTGACAGCCGTCGATCCTGAACCTATCGAGATCGACCAGTTCGAGCTGACGACTCATTGGAATTCTTTTCGGTTGGTTGTACCCGACATACCGGCCGACGAACCGGTGCGATTCATGATATCGGCCGAGGGCGGAGCGGTGGTTATCGATGATGTGCTGGTCCAATTCGAGCGTACGGATATCATGGCTCCTGTCGGGCTTACGCTGATAAATGATTCACCGTCCTCATTCACAGCCGTCTGGGATGACATGAATGTGGATGATTATCTGGTGAGCCTGTACACGCTCGGTGCCCCGGATGTTTATGAGTCGGGCAGCCTCAGTGAAGGCTTTGATCTTGAGTCGCCGGAAGGTTGGGAATTTGAAGGTGTGGAGATTTCATACGATTCGTATCTTTGCGGAGCAGATGTGCCGTCGGTAGGACTGGGTAAACGCGGCAGTGCGGTGATTTCGCCCGTATTGTCTCTCCCTCTGACACGGATGGAGTGCCATATTGTACCATCGGATGATGCCGACGAGGAATATGGTATCACGGTTCTTCGTGTCGACGTGCATCGTTCCGAGGCGGATGTCTGGGAGAGCGTCGCTTACATTCCTGCCTCCCGTTTCCGGCCTGAGGGCAGTGACATTGTGGTGGGAGGGGACGCGATAGGCCGCGATGCCGACCGTGTCCGCCTTGTCATTGCCGATTGCGGCGATCTGTCTCTTTTTGTCGATGATATCACTCTTGAATATGCCTCGGGACCCACGGTCAGCTATGTGGCTGAGGATGTCGTCGTGGATCAACCGCGGGTGTCGTTCAGCAGCTTGTCGGCCGCCGATGATTATTATCTGTATGTGAAGTCGCGTGATGGGCGCCTGGTGAGCGGACGCAGCCGAGAGGTGTGGTTCGACGGCATCGAGGGTGTGCCTGTCACCGGACTTCAGGCATCGGTAGTAGCACCCGGCTCGGTTGAATTGTCCTGGGACGGAAATCCGCGCGCGGATGCTTACGATGTCGCAATGTTTACCTCCATAACTGCCGGTGGGGATTGCCTGAACGGCTGTACTGTTCTTGATGATGAATTTGATGATGGTGCGGAAGCGTCGCTCTGGCAGGCCACCAATCCTTCGTGGACCGATGGACGGATAGGTACTCTCGGAACATCTGTGTTCGGAATTCCCGGACTTGTATATTCGCCACGCGTTGACCTGAGCTGTAACGGCGGCCGCGGTTTCTATGTCGACGCTACGGTGGTGACAACAGCCGCAACTTGGATGTCACAATCCGGTCAATGGGAATCTGAAGGCGTACAGGTCATGGTGCTCGGTGATATAAACGACCTTAATCCCTTGGCATCCGCTGTCATAGAGTGTCCGGTGGCGGGAGAGACTTCCGCACGTGTCTGGGTTGATACCGAAGGTGTCGGTGATCTGAAAGATGTGATTGTGGCTTTCACAAGCCTGAGCGGGTGTGAGTTCTATGTCGACCGCGTGTGGGTGAGTCAGACTATCCTTCCGGGCGAGACTCTTTTCGTGCCGCTCTGCACCCCGTTAATGACCGAGGTGCCCTCCTTGCGGCTCGACGGTTTAAGTACCGATGTCGACCATATTATTGAAGTGACGGCGCGGGCCATGCGCGGACAAAATGTATATACAAGTTTGCCATCGGCCCGAGTGACTGCTCCTACAAACATTTCGGTGTCGTCGCCCGTGGCCGACGCCGCGGAAGGCAAAATTCCGCTCTATGATATCTGTGGACGCCCCGCGACCACCTCAACACGTCTTGTGGTAACCCGAAACGGCAAAAAAATAGTGAAATAGGCTCTTGCATATCCAAAAATATGGGGCGAAATGTCCGCGATAAATATTTTTTGCGTACCTTTGCACAATGTTACCGTTTTTGCTAAGCCCATATTATAAAAAGGTAATCTGGGGAGGCTCGTTTCTTGCCAAATTCAAGAACGCGCCTTCGCATCTTGACCATATAGGCGAGAGCTGGGAAGTGTCGGCCATGCCGGGCCACGAGTCTGTCGTGGCTTCAGGACCAATGACCGGCCGCACACTTTTTGAGGTGTGCCGTACCCGCGGAGCCGAACTTATGGGCCGCGAGGTGTACGAGCGCTTCGACGGACGGTTTCCCCTTTTGGTCAAATTTATTGACGCTGCCGATCGTCTCTCGATACAGGTGCACCCCGGAGCCGCTAATTCGCTTGCGCCGGATGCCGTGAACGCCAAAAGTGAGATGTGGTATATTCTCGAGACTATGCCACAGTCGAAAATAATTCTGGGCTTTAAGAACCGCATCGAGCCGGAAGTGTTCTCTCGCCACATGGCCGAGGGTACCACGGAACAGCTGCTAAGGGTGTTCGACTCTTGTCCGGGCGATGTCTTTTTTATTCCTTCGGGGCAGGTACACGGAATCTGTGCCGGAAATTTCCTTGTGGAGATTCAGCAGGCTGCCGACACCACTTACAGGATCCATGATTATGACCGTCTGGGGCCGAACGGATGCCGTCGCGAGCTTCACCACGAGCGAGCCATGGAATCAATCGACTTTGAGAACCTCGCTCCCGAAAAGACCCATCCCACCGATGCGCTGCTGCATCGTTCCGAGTTTTTCAGAGTCGATCGTTGCCGCATGACCGATTCCGACCGTGTCACTATACATAATCCCTCATTCACGGCCGTCGTATGCACCGATGGGTTCGTGGAACTCAATACCCGGGGCGATGTGATTCGCGTTCCGCGCGGTCATACGGCTCTTGTCCCTGCCGACACTCCGTCAGTCCTTACAGGTCGCGGGGAGGCTCTCCTTATTGTACCGTAAAGCTTTCTGAAACACTTTCCGCCATGGCTATCATCGAATACAGAAATGTCGAAATCCTACGCAAGGAGCACGTCGTGCTTAAAGATGTCACTTTCGATGTGAGTCCGGGCGAGTTTGTGTTTATGATCGGCCGGGTCGGCTCCGGAAAAAGCTCACTGATGAAATCGCTCTATGCCGAAGTGCCGGTGACTACAGGAGAGGCCCGTGTATTCGACTATGATCTCTGCCATATCCGCCGCCGTGAAATACCCTTCTTGCGTCGTCGTATCGGCATCGTGTTTCAGGACTTCCAGCTGCTCACTGACCGCAGTGCCTTCGCAAACCTCGACTTCGTGCTCCGGGCTACCTGCTGGACCGATAAGGCCGAGCGAGAAGAACGAGTGGACGCCGTACTCAGCCGTGTGGGTATGGCCAACAAATCATACAAGATGCCGCACGAACTTTCGGGAGGCGAACAGCAACGTGTGGTGATCGCGCGTGCCCTGCTCAATGATCCCGATCTCATTCTGGCCGACGAGCCTACGGGTAATCTTGACCCCGACACAGGCATGCAGATAGTAGCGCAGCTCCACGAGATAGCCTCGGCCGGTACCGCCGTGATTATGGCCACTCATAACCATTCGCTGTTGGATACCTTTGCCGGACGTGTGGCCGTGATTGACAACAAACACTTGATTTTCAACTCTTGAACATATCTAACTTCCCGAAATGAAGATTCTCAAATTTGGCGGAACATCGGTCGGCTCACCTGAACGCATCAGGCACGTGGCGCGGCTTTGTCTCGACTCCGGCCGAAATGTGGTGGTGCTTTCCGCCATGTCAGGCACGACCAATTCACTGGTCGAAATAGCTGATTATCTCTATAAGGGCAATGTTCCGGGAGCTCAGGAGACCATCAACTCCCTGCGTCAGAAATACCGCGGAGTTGTGGCCGACCTCTTTGACTCGGAGGATGATCGCTCTCAGGTTACCGAACTGGTCGAACACCGCTTCAACTATATATCACAGTTCACCGAGGGTGAATTCACGGCTGCCGAGGAAAAGGAAATCCTTGCGTGCGGCGAACTCATCAGCACCGCGCTTATGCTTCTTTATATGCGGGCTATCGGAGTTCGTGCCGTCATGCTTCCCGCGCTTGACTACATGCGCACCCTCGAAGGCGGCGAGCCGGACATGAAATATATCACGTCGCACCTCCGCCGTCTCATAGATTCTGAGCCTGATGCCGATATTTGGATCACTCAGGGCTATATCTGCCGCAACTGTCACGGAGAGGTGGACAATCTGCGCCGTGGTGGTTCGGACTATTCGGCCTCGCTTATCGGAGCGGCTCTTAACGCTGATGAAATACAGATATGGACCGACATCGACGGCATGCACACCGGCGACCCCCGCTATGTGAACAATACCCGTCCTGTCAGCCGTCTGCATTTCGAGGAGGCTGCCGAACTGGCTTATTTCGGAGCTAAAATCCTTCATCCGACATGTGTGCTTCCGGCCAAGCTGCACAATATACCCGTGCGGCTCCTCAACACCATGCAGCCGGAGGCGCAGGGTACTCTGATAGCCAATTTCCCCCCGGACGGCACCATCAAGGCTGTGGCGGCCAAAGATCCCGTCACGGCCATCAAGATCAAAAGCGGCCGCATGCTGCTCGCCTACGGCTTCCTGCATAAGGTGTTCGAGACCTTCGATAACTATAATACGGCCATAGATATGATGGCCACCAGTGAAGTTGGTGTAACTGTCACCATAGACAATACGGAACATCTGGCGGATATCATCGACGAAATCAAGACCTTCGGAACCGTTACTGTCGATCCCGACATGGTTATCATCTGTGTGGTCGGCGATCTTGACTGGAAAAACGGGAAAGACTATGCCGCCCGCGCCGTGGATGCGTTGCGCGAACTGCCTGTGCGTATGATTTCTTATGGGGGCAGCAATTACAACATCTCGATGCTTGTGCGCGCCGAGGATAAAATCAAGGCTCTCAATCTACTCAACGAAAAACTTTTCTGAAAATGGTAAAACATATAGTTTCATTCAAACTTTCCGGAACACCGGATGAACGTCTGGCCGTAGCGCGTAAATTCCGTGATGCGTTGCTTGCGCTGCCCGCTGTGATCGAACCTCTGGAGTCGATTGAAGTGGGCATCAACGAGAATCCCGCCGAGGATTGGGACGTGGTGCTCACGGCCGTTCTTCCCACTATGGCTGATGTTGAGGTGTATGCAAAACATCCGGCACATGTGGCTGCCGCCGGTCTGCTGGCCGGACATAAAGAAGCCCGCGCCTGCGTCGACTATAAATTCTGATTTTCAAATTTTACTTCTCCGCCCTGTCCTATGAACGATTACGTAGAATATCGAGTTGACCTGGAACCCATGCCCGGCGAGGATGCAACGGACCTTCTGGCCGCATTGCTCGGCGAGGTTGGGTTTGAATCTTTCGTGCCGGATGAAAGCGGGCTCACCGCCTATGCCCCGGTAAAACTGTTCGATGCTGACGCCACAGCGGCCGTGCTCGAGGATTTTCCTTTCGATGTGCGTATGACAGTGGCTCATAAGGTCATCGAAGGTCAGGATTGGAACAGCGAATGGGAGAAGAATTATTTTCAACCCATAGTGGTTGGCGACAAGTGCGTGGTGCACAGTTCGTTCCATACGGATATCCCTAAGGCTGAGTACGATATTGTCATTGACCCCAAGATGGCTTTCGGCACCGGTCATCATGCCACGACATCGCTTATGCTCGACCGGCTTTTAGGCATGGATCTGCAGGGTAAGGGATTGATAGACATGGGTACTGGAACCGGTATTCTGGCCATTCTGGCCGCCATGCGTGGAGCTGCCCCTGTCACGGGCATCGAGATCGATCCTTTCGCGCAGGTAAACGCGGTGGAGAACGTGGCTCTGAACGGACATCCCGAAATCACCATGATTGCCGGGGATGCGTCCGCGCTCGAGTCTGTGGGTGCGGCAGATGTCTTTCTGGCAAATATCAACCGTAATGTCATCCTTGCGGACATCTCCGCTTATGTGGCCCGGCTGAAGCGCGGCGGAGTGATGTTCCTGAGCGGATTTTATACCGAAGATGTGCCTATGGTGGCCGAGGCTGCCGAAGCCTGTGGCCTACAGGCTGCCGGATTTACCTCACGTGACAACTGGGCCTGTCTTAAACTCGTCAAACCATGAAGCGTCTGAAGTTGTTTTTGCTCGCATGTGTGGCCGCGGGAGCCGTGAACGTATCAGCGGCTGCGCCGACTGATTCGCTCCAGGTGCGTGTTGGCGTAGAGATAATGATGCCCGACGGTACCCGGGTTACGCGCCATGTCAATACCACTATAGCCGACCCTGGGCCCGACGCCTCAGTAGCCACACTGATTGACCTTGCGGCCCGGAAACTTTCTCCCAAGTCGCAGAATACCGTAGTGCGCGAGGTAAATGTGATCGCTCCGGCGCCTGTGGTAGTCGTTGAAAATCCGACTGAGACTGTAGAAAATGTCGCTGTTCCGACCCAAGTTGCAGAAAAGCATGAATGTGTCGTTGCTGAAACGGTTAAAGCGCAGGATGTTGAAATAGACTCGTTGACAGGAGAGAAGATTATTCCGCTGATTCCGGCATCCGAGGTTGTGATGACCGATGCTCCCGGCAAAAAGACGACAACACACCGGCATCACGACTGGAAACCCGACCCGGTTTATGCGGTGTCGCGTGTGCGTTTCGCTTGGGGTGCTGAACTGGCATCGTCCGTCGATCTGAGCGGACATGATATGACATCAGTCGACCTCAATCTTTCGTTCGGTCTCACATACCGTTGGCTGATTTTTGCCGGTATTGGAGCCGGCGCGGACATGATGGTGAGCAATTCCTGCCGTACCTATCCGGTGTATCTGAGTTTCCGCACCGATTTTTCGAGAAGGGTGTTGCCCATTTTTCTTGATCTGCGTGTAGGCTCGGCGTTCAACTGTCTGCCGGAGAATATAAACCAGCAGGCACCGTATGCCTCTATTTCATTGGGCTTCAATCTGGCCACGGGACGCACGTTCCGCAGTTATATACTTTGCGGTTATACGTATAACGGACGGCGCGATGTCGATTCCGACATGGGACTCATGCGTTTCCCCTCGCTTTCGCTTGCCTCAGTGCGTCTGGGAGTCCAGTTCTGACAGCAGGTCGGCGATCAGCAGCCGCGACTGCCCCTTGCCACGTGTGGCGGTCGTATAGCATACGGCGTGAGCCGGACAGACATGATAACATCTCAGGCACAGCGTACACCGGTCGCCCCAGTCGGGACGGCCGGTTTGCGTCATGGTTATGTTGTGAAGCGGACACGAACGCGCGCAAAGTCCGCAGCCAATGCAGCGGTCATCGGCGAAAAACGGTTCGGGAGACATGGCGTAGCGACGGAACCAGGGATAGATCACGCCTGTCTTAATAGCCGCGAACGAGCCTGACACCACATCGGTTGAGGCCGGTCGGCCTGATTCGGTTGCCTGGCGTATAGCCGCGGCGATCGCAGCCACTCTTGCCGGGGCGGCGGTCACTTTTGCCTGAGCGAGTTCCGGGCTGTCGACATCGAAGCCTTTCATAAGCACATAAGTGTTTGGCATCTGCACCGAAAATGCTCCTGCGGGACACCATCCGCGCTTTCTCACAGCCTTTGCCCATCGGCGGTCGGCTCGGCCGATATCATCGCCGCAGGTGGCCACCATGAATGTCTGTGTGTCGCGGCCTTCAGGCGACGATGCGATGGCGTCGAGCACCACGGGTGGCAGGCCCCATGAATATATCGGGAACACCCATATCAGACGGCCGTCGGCGGGATAGGGAATCTCGCCGGGAAGCATGACGATGGCGTCTCCCAGCTCTTTCTGCAGCAGACGGGCAACCCGGAGCGAATTGCCTGTGCCTGAGAATACGGCTATCATGGCTTGGGAATATTGCGGATCACAACTTTCGTGGCACCGAAACCGTATTCGCGGAACGAGGCGTCGCTTACGTCGTGACCTTTGTAGCGGTGATTCAGTTCTTTCATCAGAGCCTGCCGGAGCACTCCTTCGCCTTTGCCGTGGATAAACACGATGGGACGTCCCACATTACGCAGGTTTGCATCCATGATGCGGCGGAATGTGTCGATCTGATAGTTAAGGATGTCCGACGGCGAAAGGCCGGCAGTGGTGTCGAGCAGAGCCGATGCGTGGAGGTCGACTTCGAGCAGTGATTTCGATTCGTCCTGACGTGTCTTGCGCTCCACGGGCCGGGGACGGCGGCGGTCGTCGCGGCGTTTTTCCTGCATCGCCTTTTCGAGTTCGGCGGTGTCGACTTTCGGTTCTGCGGCGCGCACATCGGCCGTCACGATGTCCATGGCGAGCACTTTGCTGTCGAAATACGGATTGTCGCCGAAGCAATGCAGGCGCGCGAATTTCGTGGCATCAAGGCGCTGCTCGAAGTCTACCGGAGCCTTGCGGGTGTAACCGGATTTGGTCTTGAACGGAATGGCCTGCACCGAGATCCGATCCACTTCGGGAAGGTCCGCGGTGGTCAGCTCGAAAAGAAATTCCTGAATCGCAGGCTCTATAAGGCCGGCGAACCGCAGTGTCCATTTTTCGTTCTCGCGCGAACGGGTGCTGACACTCATATACATCGAATAGTTTGAATCGTTGACGATGAATGCGTCGAACGATGTGGTGCTCAGATGTTTTATGTCGGCAGGCTCGAATCCGAGCACGAGGGTGATTTTCTCGCCCTCCGGAGTCTCGACGGCTTCAGGCAGCGCCTCTTTCGGTTTTTCGGGCGCGACCTTTGTGGGGGGAGGGGGAGTGCCGCCCTTGGCGGGCTGCTCTCGGGCATAGAACGAGTCGCCCGACGCCACCACGACGCACTCCTTAACGAGAACCGGAGTCTCGAATCCGTCATCGTCCACATAGGCCAGCTGGCCTTCTATCTTTGTCACCTTACCGCCTCCGACAGAGTTGAGGAAGCGCACGGTATCGCCTATTTTGATTGCCATAACAATATCTTTTGAATTCAGAATACAAAGATACTAAAAATGCCCGACATACGGCCAGATAATTTTCCGGGCATTATTAACAGCACGTGAGCAAAAAACGAACTAAAACAGATGGACAAGCCATTTGAAGAAATTTTAGGGTTGCATTTTCCACTCTTTCTGCAACATTACTTTCCTCGGAGTTTCTTTTGCTCGGCTTCGAAGGCTTCGATGAAGTGGATTTCGACCGGGGAGA
>CAMWNG010000081.1 GCA_947175575.1 uncultured Bacteroidales bacterium
ACAATGCAACCGCATTGCTCCCTCACTGCGCGAACACATCTGCATAACGCTTGACAGCCTCAGCGTTAACAAATATTGGGGAACCGGGTCTAAGCCCTGTTGTGACCGAAGCGCATGCGACGAGCGACAATTTTTATCCCGCTGGTTTGTGGCGGCGGAAAATAATTGCTAATTTTGCAGCGTAAATATCCAATGTACGCACACGCACATGAAGAAAATCATATTGAGCATAGCCGCGGCAATGGTCTGCACGGCAGCATGGGCAGACAATGTCACCGGTGAAAAGTCCTTCGGCCCCAAGTTGGGTTACTATTCTCATAACAAGTCCGCAGTGGCGGGTCTGACGTTCACCTATGCGTTCAACCGTCACTTCCGTCTCGCGCCGGAAGTGGGATGCGTTTTCCGCCATAATGATCAGGACGCGTTCGTGGCCGACCTCAACGCGCAGTTCCCGTTTAAGTTCGAGGAGGCCGGCACAGTGGCGCTATATCCCCTTGCGGGCATCACATACACCTCCTGGAGCCGGCATTTCCGCTCCGCCGAGATCGACAAGGATGTCACCACCCACGATAACCGGTTCGGAGCCAATGTGGGAGCCGGATTCGAGTTACGCTGTTCCGAGACACTCCGTCTGAGCCTCGAGGCCAAATATGTGCTTGTGAAATCGTATTCGTCCGTGGTGGTGACCGCCGGCATCAGCTACGTATTCTGAAGCATGGACAAAAAGACATATATCCTGGGCATAGAATCGAGCTGCGACGACACCTCGGCAGCTGTGGTTACCGACGGCGGCCTTCTTCTGAGCAACGTGATAGCCTCGCAGAAAGTGCATGAGGAATATGGCGGCGTGGTGCCCGAGCTGGCATCGCGCGCCCATCAGCAGAACATTGTGCCCGTGGTGCAGACAGCTATAAAGCGTGCGGGAATCGACAAAAGTGAATTGAGCGCCATAGCCTTCACCCGCGGTCCCGGCCTGTTGGGCTCGCTTCTCGTTGGGACGAGTTTCGCCAAAGGGATGTCGCTCGGGCTGCGCATACCCATCGTCGACGTCAATCATCTCCACGGCCATGTGCTGAGCCATTTCGTACGTCAGAATCCCGACGACCGGGTGCCCGAATTTCCCTATCTGTGCCTCCTGATCTCAGGCGGCAACAGCCAGATAGTGATGGTGCGCGGTTATAACGATATGGAGATTCTCGGACGCACCATCGACGACGCCGCCGGCGAGGCCTTCGACAAGTGTGCCAAAACTATGGGGCTGCCTTATCCCGGCGGTCCTCACATCGACCGTTTGGCAGCCGAGGGAAATCCGAAAGCTTTCAAGTTTTCAAAGCCTCATATACCCGGACTCGACTACAGCTTCAGCGGACTCAAGACGTCATTCCTCTACACGCTCCGTGATGCTTTGAAAACCGATCCGGAATTCATCGAGAAAAACAAGGCCGACCTTGCGGCATCGCTGCAGGCAACCATCATCGACATCCTTCTGGACAAACTCTCCAAGGCAGTGGATGCAACCGGAGTGCGCACCGTGGCCATCGGCGGAGGTGTGTCGGCCAACAGCGGTGTGCGCGCTGCCGTCGACCGGTTCTGCCGTGAGCGCGGGATTCATGCGTTCATTCCAGAGCGCGCCTTCACCACCGACAACGCCGCCATGGTGGCGATAGCCGGTTATTTCAAATATCTCGACCGCGACTTCTGCCGCTATGATGAAACCCCTTACGCCCGTGTCACCATATGAATAAAAACTCCAGACGCCTGGCCACCGTGGTCATAGGCGATGAAATACTGCTCGGTCAGGTGACCGATACGAATTCCGGCGCGATAGCCCGCGCTTTCGGGCCGGAAGGCTGGACAGTTACGACTGTCCGCACCGTGGGCGATGATCCCGCAGCGATACGTGCGGCCATTATCGCGGCTCTCGACGAGGCCGACATGGTGGTGACCACCGGCGGCCTCGGCCCTACGAAAGATGATATCACCCGCGACGTGCTCATGAGCATATTCGGCGGCATGTTGCGACATGATCCTGAAGTGGAGGCCAACATCCGCCGGGTGTTCAGTCTGCGCGGACTTGATCTTAATCGGCTCACCGCCGCTCAGGCTATGGTGCCGGACAGCTGTACGGTGATCCCGAACAGATTCGGCACGGCTCCGATTATGTGGTGGGACAGGGGAGACAAGTCGCTGGTGTCGATGCCCGGCGTACCGTTCGAAACCGAAGGCATGCTGCCCGAGGTAGTTGACAAGGCGCGTGAACGGTTCATGCCCGGGGCGGCGGTAAGGCATCACTCTCTTATAGTTTCGGGGATAACGGAAAGTACCCTCGCCGAACTTCTCGAACCTTTTGAGGAGGCTCTTAACCCGGACACACATCTGGCCTATCTTCCGAACGCGGGTTATATCCGGCTGCGGCTCGACAGCACCGCCGGAGAAGAAACATTCGATGCCAACGTAAATGATCTGCGCGTCCGTGTATCAGATTTTCTGCTCTACGACGGCGACGCCACTCCGGCGCGCATACTTATCGACCGTCTGCTTGAGCGCGGCCTAACGGCGGCAACAGCCGAAAGCTGCACCGGCGGCAACATCGCTCACCGCATCACATCCGAGAGCGGCGCGTCCGAGGTGTTCCTCGGCGGGGTGGTAAGCTATGCCAACGAGGTTAAGTCCGGCCTTCTCGGAGTGGATCTCTCCGATATCGAACGCTTCGGAGCAGTGAGTCAGACCGTCGTGGAACAGATGGCGGCCGGGGCTTGTCGTGCCACCGGAGCCCGTTGCTCGATGGCTACGAGCGGCGTGGCAGGTCCGGGCGGCGGCACGCCTGACAAACCTGTCGGCACGGTGTGGATGGCCTGGTGTGTGGACGGCAAGGTCACTTCCAGACTGTTCCGACTGCCCGGCAACCGCGCACGTGTGATCGATCGCGCCACTACAGAAGCGATTCTGGGACTAATACGTCTTATAACTAACTGACATGAACAAGATTTTATCGAAAGAATATTTTTCAGAACGTGTGGTGAAATTGGTGGTGGACGCTCCGCTGATAGCACGTTCACGCCGTCCGGGCCACTTCGTTATAGTGATTCCCGACGCGCACGGCGAGCGAATTCCGCTCACCATAGCCGATGCTGACAAGGAGAAAGGCACCATTACGCTCGTTGTGCAGGCCGTGGGTCCGAGCACCATGACCATCTGCTCCATGAATCCCGGCGATTTTCTTCATGACGTAGTGGGGCCGTTGGGTCAGGCTACCCGGATCGAACGTCGCGGCACTGTCGTATGCAGTGGAGGCGGAGTAGGGGTTGCGCCGCTCCTCCCCATCGTGCGCGCCATGAAAGAAGCCGGAAACCGTGTGGTGTCGGTGCTCGCTGCGCGCACCCGCGATCTGATCATTCTTGAAGAGGAAGTGGCGAAATGGTCCGACGAGGTAATCATCATGACCGATGACGGTTCTTATGGTCAGAAAGGGCTCGTGACTCAGGGTATCGAGCAGGTGATTCAGCGCGAATCGGTCGACGAGGTTGTGACCATCGGGCCGGCCATAATGATGAAGTTTGTGGCTGAACTGACCCGGCGATACGGCATCCCGACCACCTGTTCGCTGAATACGATTATGGTTGACGGAACCGGAATGTGCGGTGCATGCCGTATCACGGTTGACGGAAAAATGCGTTTTGTCTGTGTTGACGGTCCGGAATTCGACGCGCATAAGGTCGATTTCGACGAGATGCTCATGCGTCTCAAGGGATACAACTGATGTACATATATATATTATTAATGTGTAACTGACATGAACCAATCATCATATACAACCTCGCGCGACGAACTCTGGCGTGCGGAACTGCGCGAGGCCCTCTCGCCCAAAGAACGCACGGCAATTCCCCGCGCCGTGATGCCGATGTTGCCTCCCGAAACGCGTATTCATAGCAATGCCGAGGTCAATCAGGGACTCTCGGCCGGGCAGGCTGTGACCGAGGCCACCAGATGTCTCGACTGTCCCGATCCCCAGTGCGTTAACGGCTGTCCGGTGAACATTGACATTCCGGGTTTCATCAAGAATATTCAGCGCGAACATTTCGGCGAAGCTGCCGAAGTGCTCCGCGCCACGAGCGCCCTTCCTGCCGTGTGCGGCCGGGTATGTCCGCAAGAACGTCAGTGCGAGAGCCGCTGCATCTACAACAAGATGAAGAAACAGCCCGTGGCCATCGGTTGGCTCGAGCGTTTCGCTGCCGATAACGCCCGCCTCAATCACGACATTCCAGAGGAGCCTCGTATGGCCCCCGAAGGAAAGAAAATCGCTGTGGCCGGCTCGGGTCCGTGCGGCCTGTCGTTTGCCGGCGAGATGGCCCGGTTGGGCTATCAGGTCACAGTGTTCGAAGCTCTCCACGAGATAGGCGGTGTGCTTAAATATGGCATTCCGGAATTCCGTCTGCCGAATTCTGTGGTTGATGCCGAACTTGACTCCCTGCGGAGCCTGGGCGTCGAATTCCGCTCCGATACGGTCATCGGAAAAACGCTTGGCTACGATGATCTTGTCGAGATGAGCTACGCAGTGCTTTTTGTGGCGTCAGGAGCCGGTCTTCCGAGATTCATGGGTATCCCCGGCGAAAATTTCAACGGAGTGCTTTCAAGCAACGAATACCTCACGCGCATCAATCTTATGCATGCCGGACAGCCCGGATGGGCCACTCCGGTTCCAAGAGGCGCACGCGTGGCTGTAATCGGAGGCGGTAACACAGCTATGGATTCTGTGCGCACGGCCCTGCGAATGGGTGCCGGAGAGGCCATGCTTGTCTATCGCCGCACGGAAGCTGAGATGCCGGCGCGACGCGAAGAAATTGAACATGCCAAAGAAGAGGGCGTGAAATTCCTCACGCTGTGCAACCCCGTGGAGTATCTCGCGGATGACAAGGGACGCGTACGAGCCATGCGCCTGCAACGCATGGAACTCGGCGAACCGGATGCTGACGGCCGTCGTTCGCCTGTACCGGTCGAAGGAGCTGTCGACGAGGTGCCCGTTGATGTGGTAGTGGTGAGTGTGGGCGTATCGCCTAATCCTCTGATTCCTGCCAGCATCGACGGTCTCGATGTCACCCGCCGCGGCACGATCGCCGTAAACGAGGACATGCAGAGCTCAATGCCACGGATTTTTGCCGGAGGTGACATCGTGCGTGGCGGAGCAACCGTCATACTCGCCATGGGCGACGGTCGCAAAGCGGCACATAGCGTGCACGATTATCTAAGTAACAAATCATAAATCCCGATATCTCATGAAAAAACACATACTGGCAGTCGCATTGCTCGCAGGTGCCGTTGTGCCCGCTTTAGCCGCCACGCCTCTGTGGATGCGCGATGTGGCTCTTTCGCCCGACGGTTCGCGGATCGCGTTTTGCTACAAAGGCGATATATTCACCGTGCCCGTCACCGGTGGCATGGCCACAAGGCTCACGTCCACTCCCGACTATGAACAGCGGCCCGTCTGGAGTCCTGATGGGCGCAACATTGCGTTCGCCTCAGACAAAAACGGCAATTTCGACATCTATATAGTGGATTCGCGCGGAGGTCTCCCGCAGCGTCTCACCTATAATTCGGCTGCCGAACTGCCCGAGGGTTTTACCGCCGACGGTTCGGCTGTGCTGTACTCGGCTGCAATTCAAGCCCCGGCTTCCAGCGCGGTATATCCGTCAGGACGTCTAACCCAGCTCTGGCAGGTGGGTGTGGACGGTGGCGCCCCTGTGCAGGCTCTGGGAACACCGGCCCGTTTCATCAGCCACGTCCCCGGCGGCAAGGGCATGCTCTATCAGGATGTCAAGGGATATGAGGACGAGTGGCGTAAGCACCATACCTCCTCTGTGACCCGCGACATATGGTTGCTTGACAAAGACGGCAAGCACACAAATCTCACCGATCGCGGAGGCGAGAATCTGAATCCTGTGGCTGACTCAGACGGTGACACATTCTATTTTCTTAGTGAACGCGACGGCGGAAGTATGAATGTATATAAGTCGCGCATCAGCGATCCGTCCGTGGCCGTCGCCGTTACCGATTTCAAGACGCACCCCGTGCGTTTCCTGAGCCGTGGTGCCGACGGTACTCTGGCTTTCACATACGACGGAGACATTTATACGATGGCGCCCGACGGGAAGCCTGTCAAAGTCAACGTCTCCATCATCGACGATTATCAGCCCGACGTGGAGAAAATGAGCGTTACACGCGGCGCATCGGAAAGTGTTCCCTCGCCCGACGGAAAGAACGTAGCACTGGTGTGGCGTGGAGATGTTTATGTGACATCCACGGATTATTCCACCACGCGCCGAATCACCACTTCGCCCGAGGCTGAACGGCATGTGGCCTGGTCGCCCGACGGTAAGGCTCTCTATTACACATCGGAGCGCGACGGCAAGTTCAATATATACAAGGCCGTGATGGGTCGCGGAGGTGAAGAACCCGACTTCTCGCATGCCACAACTATCATTGAAGAACCCGTATTCGGAAACGACGGCCATGAACGCACATGTCCGCAGGTTAGTCCGGACGGAAAAACCCTTGCGTTTATTCTTGATCGCAACAAGCTTGCAGTCATGGATCTTGCTACCGGAACAGTCAAAGAACTGACTGACGGATCCACATATCGCCACCGTGACGGAGGTTTTTATTATGCATGGAGTCCGGATTCTCGTTGGATAGCTCTTGAAATCATCGATCGCAAACATGATCCGTACTCCGATGTGGCCATTATCGACCCCGTGAGCGGTCAGCTTACG
Source organism: uncultured Bacteroidales bacterium (assembly GCA_947175575.1). GTDB lineage: Bacteria > Bacteroidota > Bacteroidia > Bacteroidales > Muribaculaceae > CAG-873. Next base: position 6,768 of record CAMWNG010000081.1, read on the forward strand.
AATATCACCAATTCAGGTTACTTCGACCAGATGCCGGTGTGGGTTATGGACGGCAATGCGTTGATGTTCCTCAGCGAGCGATACGGTATGCGCAACCACGCTTCGTGGGGTTCGCAATACGACGTAATGCTTGCCTTCATGAATCAGGACGCGCTTGACCGATGGAACCTCAGTAAGGAGGACCTCGAACTTGCCGAGGATTCGGACAAAAATGGTGATAAGAAAAGTGAGGACAAAAAGGTCGCTGTAGAATCGAAATCAAACGATGTGGACGTCGATCTGACAAGACTCTCAGACCGCATCGTGCGTGTAACACCGCAGTCGGGTTATCTTACTGATGCCGCTATGACTTCCGACGGTGAGACTATATATTATCTTTCTGATGCTCCTGACGGTGGTAGTCAGCTTTGGAAATTCACTCCGCGCGAGGAAGAGCACAAACTCGTAACCACTGTTTCGGGTGTCCGCGGGTTTGCCGTAACTCCCGATGGTAAGAATATATTCGTGATGGGAGCCACACCTCGTCAGCTCAATACCAAGACTGATAAGCTCACCCCCATCTCGTATTCTGCCACAACCACGCTTGACCATGATGCCGAGCGCCGTTACATGTACGACTACATGACCCGGGAAGTTGCCGAACGCTTCTATGTAGCAGATATGAATGGAGTGGACTGGGCCGGACTCACTGCTGCTTATCGCCGCTTCCTACCGCATATCAATAACAACTACGATTTTGCGGAACTGCTCAGCGAGTTGCTCGGCGAATTGAACGTGAGTCATACAGGCGGGCGGTTCGGCGGCTATAATTCGGATATGCCTGACCGCACGGCTTCGCTCGGTCTGCTTTTCGACGTGGATGACAATAAAGGCAAAGGTCTCCTTATAAGCGAGGTGCTCGCCGGTGGTCCTCTCGACAAGGCAAAATCAAAGGTGCGGCCGGGTATGCGTCTGACTCACATTAACGGTGTGGAGCTTACCCCATCCACTGATTTGTCGATGCTTCTGACCGACCAGGCCGGACGACGCACCCTCATTACCTTGGCCGACGGTGCGACATCTTTCGATGAAGTGGTGAAACCCGTCTCCACCGGCGCTGTCTCTCAACTCATGTACGACCGTTGGGTGAAACAGCGTGCCGCCGATGTCGAACGTCTCTCGGGAGGTCGCCTCGGTTATGTTCATATCGAAGGTATGGATGATGATTCCTTCCGGCGTGTTTATTCTGATCTTCTCGGAAAGTACAACGACCGCGAGGGGGTTATTATCGATATCCGCTGGAACTCCGGTGGGCGTCTCCATGAGGATATAGAAGTGTTATTCTCTGGTCAGAAATATTTCACGCAGGAAATACGCGGTGTCGAAACCTGCGATATGCCGTCACGCCGCTGGAACAAACCTTCTGTGATGCTAATGGACGAGGCTTGCTATTCCAACGCGCACGGTACTCCGTGGGTCTATAAGAACCGCGGTCTGGGTAAACTTGTCGGAATGCCTGTGCCGGGTACGATGACATCGGTCAACTGGGTGCGTATGGTAGATCCGGCTATGGTATTCGGCATACCGGTAATAGGCTACCGTCTGCCCGACGGATCTTTCCTTGAAAATCAGCAGCTTGAACCTGATGTGAAAGTGGCGAACGATCCTGCCGACCTCACTCGCGGCGAGGATACTCAGCTTCGGGTGGCTGTCGAAACCCTGCTGCAACAGATTGATGAAGCCAAAAAGAATTGACTTCCACGATAATTGCGTGAAAAACAAAAGCAAATATTTTGCCGAACAGAAAAAATATCGTACCTTTGCAGCCGATATCGTAACCGCTGCCGCGGACGTGTGGTGCCCGGGAATGTTGCGAGTAGTGTCTCACATTATAAATATTTAATTTACAATGGATTTAATCAAAGTAGCCGAAGAAGCTTTCAAATCCGGCAAAGAACATCCCGAATTCGGCCCCGGTGACACCATCACTGTTGCTTACCGTATCAAAGAAGGTAACAAAGAACGTATCCAGCAGTATCGCGGTGTGGTTATCCGTATCTCCGGCGAAGGCAACAAGAAACGCTTCACCGTTCGTAAAATTTCCGACAATATCGGTGTTGAGCGTATCTTCCCCATCGAATCGCCTTTTATTGATTCGATTACTGTTAACAAGTATGGTAAAGTTCGTCGCGCTAAACTCTACTACCTCCGTGCCCTCACCGGCAAGAAGGCTCGTATCAAAGAGCGTCGCGTAGTGAAATAAGTTTTTCACGTTACCGAAACGTACTTAAACCGTCCGGATATCCGGGCGGTTTAACTTTTTCTGCCCGCAGACGTTCTGCATTCACGGCTCTTTCATTTAAACTAGAATAAAGAGTATACCTCCCCTTACCCGGTTCA
>CAMWNG010000082.1 GCA_947175575.1 uncultured Bacteroidales bacterium
GGGTCATTCCATATTTGCTCTGAATATCCTCTACCGAATACCACTCTGTAATTTCAGGATTTTCCTTTCTCGCCGAAAAAAGACGGTCGATGTGCGATTTGCTGAAATATGCCTTACCTCTGATGATGGTCTTCGGCACATTGTTCTCTGCGACTACCTTGTAAATCCACGAATCCTTCACGCCATACTTTTCCCGAATTTCAACGCGGGTATAGAAGTCGGAAAGAGATTTCGATTTCTTTTCAGCGTGCTCAGTTGATGTGCTTTCCTTCGGAGTCAGGAAATCGAACATCGCCTGAATATCGGCTTTGCTTATGAGTGTCTTTCGTGCAAACCTCACAACTTTGATCTTGCCATTTCGGATATAGCGATAGATGGTCATTCTACCGATACCTAATAATTCGGCTGCTTGGGTCGGTGTAAGATACTCCTTATCGCGCCACTTGAAATTAGTCTGGGCAGTCTCTTGATTTGATAACGAGATTTTCTTTTGGCGCAGACGCTCCTTATAAGCGTGTTCTGAGCATCGCTTCGAGCAGAAGCGGGTGACGGTTGTCTGTGCGATAAATTTGTTTCCGCACCATTCACAGATTCTCTCAACTTTGATGTTGCTACTCATGTTATACGTGTTAATTTCGTTAATAATCGTATCGTGGCGTATCACTACGTATCGTGACGTACCACTTTCTCCACCACCTTGCTGACGCGAGGGGTGAAATGAGTCGCTGTCGTACAGAATCCGTACAAAATGGTGCATAAAAACGCCTAACACTGACAGTTATCAGCATTAGGCGTTCTTGAATGTATTAAGTTTTATCGCTCAGTAACAGTCAATTGCTATCAATATAAATCATTGATAATCAACTGATTACTTGCCGATGCAGAAGCGAGTGAAGATGGTTTGGAGGAGGTCGGGGGTGGTTATGGAGCCGGTTATGGTGGCGAGGGCGGTGATGGCTTCTCGGAGGTGGTGTGCCTGGAGGTCGGGGGTGAGGTTGATGTCAATGGCGGTGATGAGGTCGGATAGATGGCCGAGCGCGCGGGTGATGGCCTGGTGATGACGGGCATTGGTTATTATCATGCTTTCATCGTCGGGAAGGTCTGCTGTTATTACGGCAGAAATTGTCTCTTTGAGAGCTGAAATTCCCCTACCCTGCGTGGCCGAAATTGCCAAAGCATCGGCAACTGTGTACGGCGTCGCCGAAAACCGTTCTTTAATAGCTCCGAGATGTCCGGGTATCTGATCGGAGGTGAGACGGTCTGTTTTATTGAGTAATGGGATGATTGTAGCCTGCGTGTTGGGAATTTGCGACAGTGTGTCGTTAAGGGTTTCATATGGGAATTCGGCAGGATCGATGACATGGAGCACAATTGTAGCTGACGTAACGCTTTTCAGAGCACGCTCAATTCCAAGGTTTTCGATAGGATCATCGGTGGAACGTATTCCTGCCGTGTCGATAAAACGGATCAGGTGCCCGTCGATCTCTGTGGAATCTTCCACAGTGTCGCGCGTGGTGCCGGGAATGTCGCTGACTATGGCGCGGTCGTGTCCGAGCAGAGCGTTCAGCAGGCTGGATTTGCCTGCATTGGGTCGACCGATTATTGCAACGGGTACGCCATTAACAATCGCTTGTCCGGCGGAAAACGTAGCGGCAAGCGAACCTAAATGGCTGATGATTTTTTCTGCAAGCGAGCGCAGGTGCGTACGGTCGGCAAAGTCAACATCCTCTTCAGAAAAATCGAGTTCGAGTTCGAGTAGTGACGCGAGATTTATGAGCTGTTCGCGCAGACTGTCGATATGAGATGAGAATTTGCCGGACAACTGACTCACTGCAAGCCGGTGCGCCGCACGTGATGATGACGCGATTATGTCAGCGACCGCTTCGGCTTCGGCAAGATCGAGCCGACCGTTTTTGAAAGCCCTCTGTGTAAATTCTCCCGGTTCGGCCACTCGTGCGCCATGTTCCGTCAGTATCCGCATGGTCTCGGCCTGAATGTAGGAGGACCCATGCACCGATAGTTCAACGACATCTTCGCCTGTGAAACTGCGTGGCGCACGGAAAACAGTGGCAACGGCCTGATCGACGATGCGTCCGGCCTCGTCCGGGTCAACGATATGTCCGAGATGAGCAGTGTGGCTTTCAGCCTGAAGCAGACTCCGACCCTTCCATATTCTGTCCGCCACTTCTATAGCTCGCGAGCCGCTGATGCGTATCACGGCGATGCCTCCGCGTCCGGGAGGTGTAGAAATCGCACATATTGTCATAACTCAATCATCTTCTTAAACGATCCCAACCGAGATAGTTATTATTGGTTTCAACCTGTTCCTCTATATCATCGGGAAGAACGCTGAAAAAGTCGAATCCGGTGATCTGTTCCACTCCGCGAATGGTGGTGGCAGTCTCGTCGAGACCCTGTGACAGCGAATTATTCGCCATCACGAAAGCAATTCCGCGCGGAGGATTCTCATCAGGCGCGAGGAACACCTTAAAAAAGCGGTCTGGAACTGGCACGGGAGTGTTGCCGATTGTATAATCAAGACGGTCAGACAACACCGGACCCGCAATTATGATAATACGACCGAATTTCTTGGCCCATGAACGTGACCGCCCCTCGAGATTATTCCATGCCCCCTGATTGAGTTTCTTTGTCTGTGGAGATATATTCGTAAGGAAATGGCAGTCGGCCATGGCCGCCGGATCCCACTTCATATCTGCCGCCGGAGCAATATGCCCTCTGTCAAATCCCGAGCCACGGTAATCCGCGAGCGTGGCACATCCGTCAATTCGCGTATCTTGCATGAATCTGGCGTCTTTGCGTCCGTTCGGGCCATCAAGCTCATCCGATGTCAGTTCCCATACCACATAGTTCGGCTGATGCATTTCAGGATTGAACGCTACCGTGAAGCCCGTATATTCTATCATACGGTTAGGAACCGAATCGCTCATCAACACTTTTGACAGAGCTTCCTCCGAAAGATAGTCCAGACTATCTGACGCCGTATCTGCTGCCGCGGGATTGCATGCGGCGACAACGCAGCATCCCGCGACGGTCAGAATTCCGCGGATAAAGGACGTTATCTTATTGCCGACTGAAACAACAGTCATCAGCGTACGGCCAACATCATTGACTCAGTCTGAGCACGGTAAGCCATCAATCCTGCTTCGGACAGCTCAACGATAGAAGTGGAACCATCAGCCGCGGGCAGAGCGATGTGGGTGTCATCGACAAACGTGAAAATGGTGTATGTCGAGCCGTCGGGCACAGTCACCTGCCAACCGTCTTTTTCAGCGCTATATTCCAGACGCACCGTGGTGCCGTCGTTCTCCGAGGTGATGGTATAACCTTTCTTATCCGACTTCACGAGATATTTACCGTCGTTTCCCTCAATTACTTTAGTGCCTGATGCTACAGGATTCACCCCGCTCCAGAATTCGATGGAATTAAGCACAATGAGGTCAGCCAACGATGACACTTCATAAACCGGGAGCACCCAGAATGCGAAGAACACCAGTTCGTTGACAAATTTATTACCTACGGTTTTGTTCCAGCTTATAAGTTTGTTAGTAAGCGTGAACGACCCTATGCACGATGAAAGAGTCATGGACGCACCGAGGGTGCATACGATGGCGGCGGTGATGAATGATTTACGCATTATATTTAAGAGTTTTATCTGTTAATATTCGAATGTGCCGAATTGGCTTTTGATCACGAGGCGGTTGGACGGGGCATCCTCCACATGTCCGACGATTTGTGCGGGAATACCGAATTTCTCGGATATTTCTATAACCGTCCGGGCATAATCCTCTGGCAGATAGAATTCAAAACGGTGCCCCATATTGAACACCTTGTACATCTCACGCCAGTCTGTTCCGCTCTGGGATTGTATGAGGGTGAATAACGGACCGGGAGCAAACATATTGTCCTTGACCACAAGCTTGTTGTTGACAAAATTCATGACTTTTGTCTGTGCGCCTCCGGAACAGTGTATCATGCCGTGAATATGGGGACGAATGGCATCAAGAACGGCCTTGACCACCGGAGCATAAGTACGTGTGGGCGAGAGCACCAGTCGGCCGGCATTGAGCGGCGAGCCATCAACCGGATCAGTCAGCGAGCATTTACCCGTGTAGACCAGTTCATCGGGAATGGCATGGTCATACGATTCCGGAAACATTGTCGCAAGTGCTTTTTCAAACACATCATGACGCGCCGAGGTCAAACCGTTAGAACCCATGCCGCCGTTATATTCTGTTTCATAGGTGGCTTGCCCATAGGAGCACAATCCCACTATGACGTCACCTGCCGCGATATTGGAATTATCGATAACATCCTTACGTGGCATACGGCATGTTACGGTAGAGTCAACAATGATAGTCCTGACCAGATCGCCCACATCGGCGGTCTCGCCGCCGGTGCTCCACGCGCTGATTCCGTGGCTGCGGAGCGTGGCCAGCAATTCCTCGGTACCGTTGATTACGGCAGAAATCACATCGCCGGGTATAAGGTTCTTGTTGCGGCCGATGGTCGACGACACCAGAATATTGTCAGTGGCGCCAACACACAGCAGGTCATCTATATTCATTATGAGCGCGTCCTGGGCAATGCCCTTCCAAACGCTCAGGTCGCCGGTCTGACGCCAATACATGTACGCGAGCGAGGATTTCGTTCCGGCTCCGTCGGCGTGCATTATGTCGCACATTTCCGGATCATTACCGAGAATATCCGGAACAATCTTGCAGAATGCACCGGGATAGAGTCCTTTGTCGACATTCTTGATAGCGGCGTGAACATCCTCCTTCGAGGCCGACACACCACGCATTTTGTATCGGATGTCTCCTGAATCAGTCATAAATTTATAGCGGTTGATTTATTGTTTTCTATTTGATTCGCTTGAAACTGTCGGCAGGTCCCGCGGCCCACACTATATCGCCGGGCGCGAATACAAGTTCTGGATTACTGTCTATGAATTCGCCGTTGCGACTCACAGCCACCACCAGAATATCATAATTGTCCCGAAGCGATGCACTTGAGGGCGTCTTATTGATAATGGGCGAATTGAGCGACAGCATTACGGGGCGCAGTTCCATCTGATCGGAATTAAGGTTTGCGCCGGCATCGTTCTCCACCGACAATTCAGCCACGGGTAGCAGCCGTTCAATCTGTTCATCCGTTCCTATCACTGACAGGATGTCGCCGGGATAAATACGCTCGCGGCCGCCCGGAATGGCTATCGAACGACCCCCACGCTGGATTCCCACTATATTAACGCCATACTTGCTGCGAAGCTGAGAATCCATCAGACGCTGCCCCGCGAAAGGAGCTCCGTCCCCTACTCCGATATGGGCCATATGGAGATCATGCACCACTTTATGGTTCTTACCGGATCTGCGCAGATCACGCTCATTAAGATTATCGAAGAATTTCGATTCCATTGACCCCACATACTTGCTTAGATTACGATAGAATACCACACCGATGAGCAATGCAACCACAACGCCAACCGACATCGCCGCCAAGGCCGAATATTCATGGCTGACAGCATAAATTACAAATCCTAAAGCAAGCAATCCGCGGAGAATGGAAAGCACTACAGTGGGGATATTATGCCTTCCACATTCCTCTATGCGCGCAACTTCTTCAGGAAGGCTGACAGGTGAAGCGAGGGCTATCAGGAACGGTGCCATCAGCAGCAGCGCTACCGCAACTGTTATCAAACGGTCGAGAGACGGATTGGCTATAAACCGACTGATTTCAGGCTCAAGATACCCGAAAACACATAGCATTATAGCTATTATTACGATTGAATATACAATCGTACGCCAGATATGACGTCGGAGAACCATGGTCCACACGTTACCACGGGCACGATCGCTCGTCCCGCGACTGCTGTATCGTTCAATAAGGAGCCGAAGACGCCGCGGCAGATGTTTTTCCAAAGCCTCGTAGGCTGGGACAGACATCTTTATGAAATAAGGCGTGGTAAAGGTTGTGATCACGGATACGGCAACGACTATAGGATAGAGTGTAGGTTCGAGAACACCTAACGATGTACCGAGCGTCGCTATGATAAACGCGAACTCACCAATCTGTGTGAGCGAAAAACCAGAACGTACAGCCACTTTAAGACTTTGTCCCGTGATAAGCATGCCGAATGTACCGAAAATGATCATACCGACTATCACTACACACGACAGAATGACAATCGGCAACCAATAATGCACCAGAATATCCGGCTGAACCATCATTCCCACAGAAATGAAGAATACAGCTCCGAAAAGATCCTTTACAGGAGTGACCACATGTTCTATGCGTTCGGCCATGGATGTGCCGGCCAGTATCGACCCCATTACGAACGCTCCGAGAGCAAGCGAAAATCCACAGTAGACCGAGAATACCGCCATGCCGAGACATAGCCCCATCGACACCACAAGCAAGGTCTCGCTGTTGAGAAACCTGCGCCACCGGTTAAGCAGACTCGGCAGGATATACACGCCGACGAGAAACCAGATTATGAGGAAGAATACCAGTTTGCCGACGCTCATCAGCATTTCGCCACCCTCGACGCTATTGTTGATCGCGATGGATGACAGCACCACCATCATAACCACAGCGAACAAATCCTCGACAATGAGCACGGCCAACACCTGGGATGCGAATTTCTGCTGTCGCAGCCCCATGTCAGTGAAAGCCTTCAGAATTATTGTCGTCGACGACATGCACAGCATGCCCCCGAGGAACAGGCTGTTTATAAAATTGAAACTCAGCACTTTGCCCACCGTATATCCCAGGCTCATCATGCCGGCTACAATTATCAGCGCCGTGACCACGGCCGACCCTCCTGAATTCACGAGCTTTTTGAAACTGAATTCAAGACCCAGCGAAAAAAGAAGTATGACAATGCCGAGTTCAGCCCAGAAGTCAATATTCTCCAGTGTGTTGACCGAAGGCAATAACGTGAAATTAGGGCTGGCCAGAAAGCCGGCCACAATATAACCCAGCACCACAGGCTGCTTAAGCCATTTGAAAAGAACAGTGACCACGGCACCCAGCAATAGGATGAACGCGAGGTCGGTGATCAGTGATTCAATATTCATCTGTCAGATATTGATTTGATTGGCCAAAGTTATGGAACGCGTAGGATATAATTTTTCGAAATCATTGAAAAGTCCTACATAATCCACGTTTTCTTTCAGTACCACAACAAGATTCAGCCGCGTTTCGGAAACATCGAAATCATATTCCACATAAAAATTGCTCAGAGTCACATTATATTTGTCCAGAACCGCCTGATAGGCAGATATATCATGCAGGACAGTGCCGATTTTCACACGAATGATACGGCTTTCGGAACGCAGGCTGATGCGATGCTCTATACGTTCGAGCAACACGAGAATAAACAGTATCAATCCAGTCGCTATTACGGCAACCCAGTAAAGACCGCACCCGACGGCCATTCCTATCGTGGATACCATCCAGATGCCGGCTGCCGTGGTAAGTCCGCGCACAGAACCCTTCATCTGTATGATAGCGCCGGCACCCAGGAAACCGATGCCCGAGATTACCTGAGCTGCCATTCGCGTGGGATCGCCGTCGCCGTACTTCTCCGCCACATAGACTGACAGTATCATGGCCAAGGTAGACCCCATTGCGATCAGAGAGAACGTACGCACTCCGGCGGTCTGCCCTCGACGCCGACGTTCAAAGCCAACAATACTGCCAAGCAGCATGCTCAGCATAAGACGATAGACACTGCCAGGGAATGTGACATAGTCGGACAACACCGACTCGCGCACATAGTTAACTATATCAATTATTACCACAGCCTTCCGGGGAAGTTATTTCAACTCGAAACGATTGCTGCACAGACGATAATTGTCAGCGAACAGTTCTACGGTGTAGCTACCGGCGGTGAGAGCAGTGTTCACATCCCAATAGATGGTTACTCCACCTATTTCCTCGCCGGCGTATTCCACCACTTTTTTTGCCGAACACGGCACACTCGCGCCTTCGAACGAGAACGAGCCACCTCCGCCGAGCACCTGACCCGAAGGCGACACTATACGCAGATAAATGGTCTTTTCGCCCACAGGAGTGGAATTATTCTGAGGTATGGTGAAAGTTACACGCAGCTGAGTTGCTTTCTGTACCTTCTTCTCCACTTTGCCTTTCTTGTTGAGGGCAACGAGATTCACACCGGTGACATTAAGTTTCTCTGCAAGCGTCATGCGTTCCTGAAGCACTTCGTTGCGGCGCGAGGTCTCCCGCACCTGACTGTTGAGTTGCTCGTTGCGGCTCTTGACCTCGGCATTTTCAGTACGCAGCTTTTCATTTTCCTGATTGAGGCGGTTAATTTCTTCGACATAATGGCGAAGAAGATCGCGCAGGGTCGAAATTTCATCCTTGAGTTTCTTGATTTCAGCAGAACTTTTGTGTTTCTGATTTTTAAGTTCCTGCTGCAGCTTCTCTATCTGCAGACGTGCCGTCTCATATTTCTGGGTCAGATCGAGCTTTACGGAATCGTCCATCACCAGCTGACGCGAATTTTCAAAAATTGCGAATTCGTTATTTAGAGCGTCATAATCGTTCTGCAACTCCTTCTGAGCCATATCGAGCTCGGCCTGCTCCTTGAGCGCGATGGCTTCCTGCAACTGCTTTTTCTGTGAGGTGGAAGCTACGATAAACCATATGGCCAGCCCGACAATAATCACGGCCAGACATAGAATCACCCACAACAATGTGCGGTTATTATTGACCGCAGGCGCGGGATTGGACTGTTGCTTGCTTTGATTACTGTTGCTTTCCATAATGTCACTTACAATGTTTCATATATATTTAGCCACAAAGGTACGCAAAAATACCCAAAAAGCACTTACCTCTCAGTAAAAAATTTTGTGGATTCAAAAGAAAGACGTACCTTTGCAGACGGAAAAGAAAAATAATTCAATCCGGCGGGGCGTAGCGCAGTCCGGTAGCGCACCTGGTTTGGGACCAGGTGGTCGCAGGT
>CAMWNG010000083.1 GCA_947175575.1 uncultured Bacteroidales bacterium
GACCGTCACAAACAGGAAATCTATCAGCGTATCGGCCAATGGACTGCCGACAAGACCAAATTCGAGGTTACAGAAATCCTCGGCAAAGCAGGTGTTCCTGTAGGTCCTGTATTGTCAACCAAGGAAATCATGTCCGATGAGAGCCTTTATGACGGCAACACGCTCGTCAAGATCAATCAGGGCGGCGAAGTCGGCGAATTCGTAACAGTCGGTTGTCCCTTCACTATGAGCAACTTCCAGCCTACATACGGCCCGTGTCCTACATTGGGCGGAAACACCGACGAGGTGCTCAAGGCTTACGGATACACCGATGACCAGATCAAGCAGTTCGCCGCAAACGGTACCACCGCACCTGTCGACGGTAAAATGTAATACTCACGAATTTCAACTAACTGACATAACAACACCATGTAAATAAGCCTGATGTTTTCAGGCTTATTTACGATTAGCACTCCTCAAAACTATGGCTACAACTAACACAACCACAACAGCCGCCACTCAGACGACTGACGCGCCTCACTTCCCCGAACAGGTGACGGGCATGTACATCCTTGCCCGCGCGCTCAAAGAAATCGGCATAAAGAACGTATATGGTCTGGTAGGTATTCCTATCACAGAGGCTGCATACGAGATACAGGGTCAGGGAATCCGTTTCGTAGGTTTCCGCCACGAGCAGCAGGCCGGTATGGCTGCCGCCACGGAAGGTTTCCTTACCAAAACTCCCGGCGTGCTTATGACCGTATCGTCTCTCGGATTCATGAACGGTCTGACCGCCACTGCTAACGCGACCGTCAACTGCTATCCTATGATCCAGATTTCCGGCTCCACCGATCCCACGATGGTAGACATGAATATGGGTACATACGAGCAGATGGATCAGTTCAACACCGCAAAACCTCTTGTCAAGGCTGCTTTCCGCTGCAGTAAAGCCGAGGATATCCCCTCGGCAGTGGCTCGCGCTTACCGCGCTGCTGTTTCCGGCCGTCCCGGCGGTGTATATATCGACATGACTACTCCTGCTCTCGGCCAGATCATGAACCGTGAGGACGCCGAGAAACTGTTCTATCAGCCTGTCGATATATATTCAGAAGTGGCTCCTAACGAAGCCTCGGTCGATCGTGCCGTAGAGATTCTCTCAAAGGCAAAACGACCTGCCATTCTTCTTGGTAAAGGCGCCGCATACGCACAGGTCGATGATAAGATCAAGACGCTTGTCGAGAAATACAATATCCCGTACCTGTCGATGTCGATGGCCAAGGGTCTGATGCCCGACAACGGTCCTCTGAGTGCACTTTCGTGCCGTTCCACCATTATGGAACAGTCTGATGTAGTCATGGTTATCGGCGCCCGACTCAACTGGATGCTCAGTTTCGGTCGTGGTAAATGGAATCCTGACATCAAGTTTATCCAGCTGGATGTCGAGCCTCAGGAAATCGACCGCAACGTGCCTATCGCAGCTCCTGTCGTAGGTGACATGGGACTCAGCCTTGATGCTATCCTCTCCAAGATGGAGGGTGTCACCACCGCTTTCGACGCCCAATGGGTACCCTCCCTGCAGGCGGAAAGCAAGGCGAAGAACGCCAAGTTTGAACAGCGGCTGGCCGACGCAGCTTCGGCACAGCCTATGACTCACTGGAGTGCGCTGGCTGCCATCAAGCCTATTCTTGCCAAGAATCCTGACGTGATTCTTATTAACGAAGGTGCCAATACGCTTGACGATACCCGCGATACCATCGATATGACCCTCCCGCGTCATCGTGTCGACTGTGCCACATGGTCAATCATGGGCATGGGCATGGGTTCGATGATCGGTGCCGCAGTAGCCACCGGAAAGCATGTCGTTGCCATCGAAGGCGACTCGGCCTTCGGTTTCTCCGGCATGGATTTCTCCACAGCATGCCGCTTCAAACTTCCCTGCACCGTAGTTATCTTTAATAACGGCGGTATCTATAACGGTATAGGCGAACCTATGGACAAGACCACTGATCCCGCTCCTACCACTCTGGACATCAACGCCCGCTATGACAAACTCGGCGAGGCTTTCGGTGCCGACAGCTATTATGTCACCACCCAGCAGGAACTTTCAGATGCTCTCACCAAGTCAATCGCAGCCGGTCGTCCGTCTATCATCGACGTCCAGCTTGGAGCCGACTCCGGTAAGGAATCAGGCCATATCGGCTATCTGAATCCCGCTCCCCTGCAGAAAATCACCGTATAATTAACCCTTTAAATCGTATATATGGAACATATAATATTGTATGCGATTGTCCCGATTATTGTGGTGATGCTCGCAGGCTTCATCTCCGGGAAGAAAGGTGTTTTCTCCGGTGACGATGCAAAGAAATTCAATAAAGTAGTGCTTGACTACGCGTTGCCGGCAGCCCTGTTCGTATCTATTGTTCAGGCAAGCCGCGCGGACCTGATAAAAGACATCAAACTCACCATCGTTTCCACGATAGGCATCATGGCATGTTTCATGCTGGTGTACTTTATCTTCCGTTACTGCTTCAAGAAGAACACCGGTGCCGACGCCGCCGTGTCAGCCCTGATCAGTGGTTCACCTACAATCGGCTTCCTCGGATTCGCCGTGCTGGAACCTATCTTCCTTGCCTCTCCTTACGAATACAACATTACCCTTGTTGCACTTGTGGTGGCAATCGTAGGCATCGTGGTGAATGCAATCGGTATCCCTGTCGGCCTTTCGCTGATGAACGCATCGCTTGATAAGCAGAATAACCCCAAAGCCACCCACGAAAGCGCCTGGAAGCCTGTGCTTCACGCACTTGAGCAACCTGTGGCATGGGCTCCTATCCTGGCTGTGATCTGGGTTGTCGTAGGTCTGCCTTGGCCCAAAGAGCTGAGTCCTTCCTTTGACCTCATCGCCAAAGCCAACGCCTCAATGGCCGTATTCTCAGCCGGTATTACCCTTTCGGCCATCAAGTTCCAGCTCAACTGGCAGGCTATTCTCGGTTCGATCATGAAAATGGTGGTTATGCCCGCAGTGGTCCTTGCCATCGGTCTGCTCTTCCACATGGATCCCGCCAACCTGCGCATGCTCGTTGTGGCAGCCGCTCTTCCCCCTGCATTCTCAGGCATCATTATCGCCGACGAATACAACACTTATGTTGCCACAGGTACTTCTTCACTGACCCTCAGTGTGATCCTCTTCATAGGATTCTGTCCCCTGTGGATCTGGCTGACGAACCTTGCCATCGCAGCATTCTGAACCTGAATAATCTTCGCACAGAGCGCCCCGTGATTAAGGAATCGCGGGGCGTTCTGTGCATTGTCACGACAACTATTATAGCATTCGGTTTGTTAATTAAGTAAAGACAAACACTTCAACTCTGACTTATGAAGAAATTTACCAAAATAGTGGCCACCGTGTCCGACAAACGCTGCGATGCTGATTTTATCCGTGAACTTTCCGATGCCGGAATCAATGTTGTGCGAATGAATTCCGCACATCTCGATTATGAGGGATTCAAAAAGATCGTCGATAACACCAGAGAGGCCGATAAGTCGCTTGCTGTAATGATGGATACTAAAGGACCGGAAATACGCACCACCCGGACTGTGGGTGATACTCCCGTAAAGTTTTCGGTGGGCGATATGGTGAAATTCGTCGGTGATCCGGAAGGTCTGACATCATCCGAAACCATCTGTCTGAATTATCCGCATATTGCTGATGATGTCCATCCCGGTGACCGTTTTCTGATTGATGACGGAGAACTCGGTTTTGTGATAACATCGGTCGAAGGGCCGCGAATCATAGCACGGGCTGAGAACGACGGCACCCTCGGTTCGCGTAAGAGTGTAAATGTGCCCGGTGTTTCCATCGCCCTCCCTGCAGTGACTGAACGCGACCGCCGTAATATCGGTTATGCCGTTGAACTGGGAGTGGATTTTGTCGCTCATTCATTTGTCCGTTCCGCTGACGATGTCCGGCAGGTACAATCCATATTGGATGAGCTGGGCAGTCAGATAAAGATCATTTCCAAAATAGAGAATCAGGAAGGTGTGGATAATTTCGATGAGATTCTTGCGGAAAGTTACGGAATCATGATCGCACGCGGCGATCTTGGCATAGAGGTGGCTCCCGAGCGCATTCCCGGTATCCAGCTTATGATGATAAACAAATGTATTGCGGCGCATAAGCCCGTGATTGTAGCTACTCAGATGCTTCATTCGATGATTGAACATCCGCGTCCCACGCGTGCCGAGGTGAGCGATGTGGCCGGTGCGGTATATCAGCGTGCCGATGCAATGATGCTCTCCGGTGAGACTGCTTACGGTAAGTATCCTGTCGAGGCTGTCCGCATCATGAGCAGTGTGGCCGCGGAGGTTGAAAATTCACAATCTTCACAGACGGAAGCTCCTCCCGTGCGCGACCGCGAAGTGACATCATTCCTGTCACGACAGGCGGTCATATCAGAACAGCGGGTAGGAACTAAGGCCATTCTAACCGATACATATCATGGCCTTACGGCGCGGTTCATAGCCTCTTTCCGCGGATCGAACCCGACCATCGCCGTATGTTATAACCGTGAGGTTCAGCGGTTGTTGGCTCTGAGTTACGGTGTAATGACATATTATTATCCGGCCGAATCGGTTAGAGCCGACCACCGTCCGGTCGACGCGTTCCGGCATCTCGTTGAGCGCGGAACGGTCAGTGCCGATGATCGTGTGGCATATCTGTCCGGTACCGATGCCGGAGCCACACGTCTTGAAATTGACACGTTGGAAAATCTTATGCGTTGATGTGCAGTACGAACTGAAGTTCAGTGCCGGGTTGAGTCAGGCTTATATCGCTTGAATTCAGTCCGGTGCTTGCTTTTTCGACCGTTAACAACCCTTTCAATCCGGTCTTTTCATAGATCCCGGCGCATACGAATCCCATGGTATAGCGCAGGTTATGTTCGCACAGATGCACCTCTCCGTCCCCAAGAATGAAGTCAAGTCCGATAGGTCCGTGATAGGCGTCGCCGAGAGTTTCGGCGATTGCACGTGCGGCTTTTGACGCGAGTGTATCGGTAAAACCATCTTCGCCGGCCATGTTATCGATCACGGCCTTGTGCACGGCAGGCGTCTCCACTACATTTCCTGAATATTTTCCGCCCGGGCCGGAAATTGTGCGTGACAGGCCGTATAGCCGGGCTTCCTCACCGTCATATTCGAAAAGCAGCCCGAACTCGAGTTGCACGGCAATCTTTGGCTCAACGGTGGCATATCCGTAGCTCCGTATTATCGAATTAACGCGCGAACGTATTTCAGCCCCGCGTCGGCCGTCATGGAATGATACTCCGCGTCCGGAACAGGACCATGGCGTTTTGATAACTACATCCCCATTGCCGGCGAGGATTTCATCAAGGTCTGATTCAGCGCGTACGACACGTTTTTTAAACGTCTCAGGGAATATGTGTTTGTCGATATTTTCCGCTGTGGCACGGCCGGACAGATTCCTCCATTCGGCCAGTTCTGCATCGGACGGGCACTGCTTATCCTCGAACCCCGACTGAATAAAATGTGTACGAGCGGCTGCTGACCATCCCCATGGAGTAGGGCGAAGACTCTCGGTGCTGCGGTTCCACAGATTTACGGATACTCCGGTACGTTCGGAGAGGGTGTCCAGCCAGTGTGCGTTCACTCCGTTTGTCTGGATCATGTCTTTCTCTGCGGCAAGCCACATAGGTAGCAGTTCGCCTGCGCGTGCGAGTTCCGCAGCGGCTTTCGGAGGGGTATAGTAGGGCGTATCGGCTGCCAGAGCGAGGTCGTTCTGCGGATTGAACCACCACAGCCGTTCAGTATCCTTTCCGGTATTTCTCTTCATTGGCATCGTCAAGAATCGACAGATAAGACGTGTAACGCGACTGCGCTATCCGTCCTTCCTCAAGAGCCTGCAAAACGGCGCAACCGGGTTCATGCGTGTGGGTGCAGTTCCCGAACCTGCAGTTCTTGCTTTCCTCGAAGAGTTCGGGGAAATAATGAGCCACTTCATATTTGTCGAACTCCAGAGTGCCGAATCCGCGGACACCCGGCGTGTCGATGATAGCTCCTCCCGACTCACCCGGCAACGGGAACAGCTCGCTGAACGTAGTGGTGTGCATGCCGGTGTCATGCGCCGTGGAGATTTCAGAGGTCTTGAGATTGAGTCCGGGAATTATGTCGTTTATAAGGGTCGATTTGCCTACACCGGAATTGCCGGAAAGAAGTGTTATCTTGCCGGCGAGAAACTCCCGGAGCTCGTCGACGCCGTGCCCGGTCTTGGCCGACACTTTCATCACATGATAGCCGATGCTTGAGTAGAGGTATTCCACGGCCTCGAGCAGTTCGCGGTCGTCGTCCTCTGTCAAGAGGTCTATCTTGTTGATTACCAGTAGGGATGGCACGTTATAGGCAGTGGCAGTGGCCAAGAAGCGGTCAATGAAGGTAGTGGACGTTGAGGGATGCGCCAGAGTGGCCACCAGCATCGCGCAGTCAATGTTCGCAGCAATTATATGGCTTTCCTTCGAAAGATTCGAGGCCTTGCGGATGATGTAGTTGCGCCGTGGTGCGATGGCGGTGATGAACGCCACACCGTCGGGTCCTTCGGGACCGATGGTCACATGATCACCAACCGCCACCGGGTTGGTGGTGCGGATTCCCTTGATTCTGAAATTGCCCTTTATCTTGCAATTGATTTCACGCGAGGGTGAATCATCAGTGGCCACAACATAGTGCGACCCTGTGTTTCTTATTACGGTTCCGGTCATGTATGCAAAGTTACAAATTTTTCAAGAATTAAACCATGGCCGGGTTCCAAATTATTCCTGACTTCAGATGAAAAAGTAAATAATGAAATATATATTTTAAATTACTCAACCTGACTATCCGTTGTTTATTTGATAATTAGCAACTTTAAAAGTCAGGTTCCCCTTATAAAAAATCTATGGCAGCCGCCGGATTAATTCAGATCGGCTGCCACACAGAGATGAAAGAATGTATCGATGCTTCTATTTAATTACAACCTTTTTGGTTCCAATGATATAAACACCGGGGGCGAGAGCCTCAATATCCTCTTTGCTTGCGTTATGTTTAAGCATAATGCCTTCGAGATTATATATGTCTGACGGTTCACCTTGATCATCGCCAATAACATCGTTTATACGCTCTGTCTTGCCTACAACCTTAACAGCAAAGCTGTCGTGATAACCGAGCTGGCTCTGACTATTAGAAGAGTATGCGTCGTAAATGTCGGCAAAACCTTCCTTAAAATCTTCAGTACCCTGCAACTCTACCTCAATTATAGGCATCTCAGGGTCAACTACAGATGACGATAGGGAGTAGGCTACGAATCGTATATGATTACCGCCAAGTTCTGCGAAACTTACGATATGGTCGCCATTCTGTTCTTTGGCCATTTTCACATTATTTACCGAGATACCGTCGGGGAGCTGAATGTCGGCCTGCATACCGGTTACATCACTTGAATTAAGATTCAACACCAGTGTACCTGTAAGATTTTCGTCTAACTCAACTTGGTCGGCTGTCATATCGCGAGATTCATTTCTCGCGACCTTCATTGCTTTAGTCAGATCGTAATGAGAATGTTCGCTGCTCAGAATGATAGCAACCGTTCCTGTCACATCGACGATGTTGATATTATGGTCTTGGTTTATATCTGCTTTTACAAAATTAAATGGTTCAGGGTTTTGTTCAAGAATATATTTGACATCAGCCATTACATCATCGATGGCCACAATGCCGTCGTCGTTGGAGTCGCCGAATAATATAGCAGTTACGGTTACTTTTATAGTTGCATATAAACCGGCGAGCTCATTCTTGGCAGTAATTTCGGTTTCTCCTTCCTTGAGAGCATGCAAGAGGTTGTCATCATCAACATAAGCTATCTCGGGGTCAGTAGACTCCCAAACAATATCTATTTCATCGGCATCCTCGGGGGTGAAGACGGGATTTAACTGCAAAGTTTCATATTCCACAATCGTTATATCTTCGCCAATCTCAAGGGTGAGAGGATAATTTGTTACAGTAATATAAGAACTTGCAGATGTTTCCGAGCCGTCGAGGGTTGTTACAATGATTTCGGCATTACCGCTTGAAACTGCAGTAACAAGACCGTTTTCATCCACTGTTGCTATTTCAGGATCGGAACTGAACCATTTCAGATCTTTAATCCAGGCATCTTCGGGATTTATCGTAGCAGTAAGCTGAAATGTGTTATTTTTATTAATCGAAACTTCAGCATCCGAAATAGTTAATTCGTTAACTCTTATTAATTCAGCCATCTGTACTGCGAAATCGAAAGCTTCGATACAACGGTTCCCCTCAAGACTTAGGGTAGTATTGCTGAATAGAATTTTTCCTCCGTTTTGTTCCAAAGTAGCTGTCAGGTTGATGGTGAATTCATTGTCGCCTTCTTTAAATACTGTATTATTTGGCGAAAACACAATGACTCTATACTTTTGTGCGCCTAATTTGGCAGCCGACAGAACATAAGTAGACTTGGCACTTTCTGAAATAAATTCGATATCCAGCTTGCCATCTTTTTCGGCTATAAAGAACTCTTCAGGAAGGAAAATATCAGTCTGAAATCCGATTACAGGTTTTTCAACTTCAAATTTTACAGACATGCTTTTAGATTCGTTCGGAAGGACCTTAATGGGAGTATCTTCTTGTGCTTCATTAAGTTCAAAGAACGAACAAGGCTGCTCCGAAAGCGGTCGGATAACGTCAAAATATGTTGCCCAGGCTGAAGATTGGTAAGCCTCGACGGCCTCATCAGGTACATAAAGCATACGAATATCGCTGGAATTCTCATCTAAATGATAATACCACAGATCACCGTATAATACCGGAGGCTCGGGATTCAGGCTTATAACTCGTTTCAACCTATAAAATCACGGAGATAGGCGTAATATCCAGACCGGCGGCTTCGACAAGTTGC
>CAMWNG010000084.1 GCA_947175575.1 uncultured Bacteroidales bacterium
ACCCTCATGTCAGCCGCTGGAAAACAAAAATTCCTGTTCACATAAACCCCTCCATTCGATCAAACAATGTGTTCTTCCGCTCCCTGGTAGGGCCAAAAAAAAAAATCCACAAATGGCCATTTGTGCATTTTTATTTTGGACACTACCGTTTAATGTGCACTGATATTTCCTGCAACAAGCACGTCCTGGTGGGGGACGGTCGTTTCCTTGAAACGGGAATCTCTGTATTCTATCGTAAATAGATTGGTATAGATCATGCCCGGCTCCCATTTTGGTTCATACGCGGGGTGATGAGTTGCTTTAAAAGCCGGGCAGCATATCTCTGATTGATTTTAGTTTTGTGATGAAAGACCGTACTCGTAGCAACGGGAAGGAAGATCAAGGTGAAAAGCGCAGGAAAGATGCGAAGATAAGGAAATTTCAAGCGGCAGCACACTATTACTTGCGACTTAAATATGTTGTAAGGATTCAATCCTATGTCACTTTTTGGCGTAGTGTGTGCAATGCTTATGTTACGGTTGGTATAGTTCGGCTTAATCCCGAATCCATCATTGTCTTATATCTCCTTTGATCGTGGCATAAGTTTCCATTGCCTCGGCGTTAACAAATATTGTGTAACGGGATTTTAAATAAGGAAGTGCTCCTGACTGCACGTATTATGCCGGCAGTCAGGAGCACTTCCTTATTTTAAATCTCAGTGGGAGGATTATTCGTTTACAGGATTGGGGTCGATACCGAATACCATGTCGAGAGTGGTCGTATCATCCCAAGAGCTTGCGCCGATTTCCTGGTTGGCAGCAAACACGATGGGTTCGATGCCTGCCGATGAACCTGAGATTACGACGTTGTACTTATAGATGTTACCGCCGGTCCACTGGGGTGACCATGTGCCTACGATGTTACGCTGAAGAACATTGTTCTCGACAACCTGACCGTTGATATTGTCAACCTTTGCAACAGTGATTGTGAAGTGAAGCTTCACGTTCTCGCTGTTTTTGGTATCGTAGTTCTTCGGGATGAGGAACGCCTCGGAGGTGCTGAGTTCGCTGCCGGGTTTGTTCTCTACGAAATTGGTGGCGCTGCCGAACGACAGTGAAACATAGGCAGGGTTGTTGGTGTTGGCAGTGTAATTGCTCCAGGTGTTGGTGCCTACGTTATAGTCGGCTTTGTTATAGAACGAGGACACTGAAACATTGGAAACGTAAACCTTGTAACCAACAGGGAAGTCGGTGGTGAAAACAGCCTTGACTTTGCACAGGGCATGTCTGAAGGGGAGAGACACTTCGTGGTTACCGCTTTCCAGAGCTACGATATTCTCGTTCTCGGCAGTCACCAGGTCGTGCTGGTGCTCGGAGTCGCAGAGGTATTGCTGGAGGGTTAGAGCGCGGTCGTCAACCGTGGGGTTGGTGCCGTCAAAGAGGCTGAATGACGGGTTACCCTTGCCGGAGGTAAGAGCTACGTCAGCACAGCTATATGCATAGAAGTAGTAGGTGCAACCGGGAACCCAGTAGCGGGTACCGCCTTCAGAGTAAACCCATTTTTCAACGCCGTCGTCTTTTTTCTTCTGAACGGGAACGCCGTTGAAGATCTGAATAGGAGTGGTCATTCCGGGTTTGATGTAATAACCGTACACCAGGAAGTTATCGAAAGAGGTGTTGGTGAGGTCACCTGAAACAGCTCGGCTCGGTTTGTTTACCACATTGGAAAAACCGATGGCATTACTTTGGATGCCTTCATCAAGCACTTCTGAAGAAGTACAGCCCGTGAGCGCAGCGGCGCCAAGAGCGAGTAAGAAGAGATGCTTTTTCATACTCAGATGTTTGAATTGATTTATTATTTTTTTATTATTATTTCTAAAATTATATTAGTTGCATTCTTAAGAGTTTCAGCAGGAAGGCCCTACGGGCAGATCCTGTTCGATATTGTTCCAGCCGGAGAGATCCACGTCGAAGCCGCCGGTGGATTCCGAAGGCTTGTTTTCCTCTTCCTTGATAGTGAGTCCTTTTACGGTGATAACGCCGCCTTTGGGCTGTTTGAGCAGCTGATCGGCCACATCGAAGTTGAATTCCATTGTGGAGCCGTTGGTCAGCAGCACTTCAAGGTTGAGGGTGTATGGGCGGTCGGAGGCTTTGGTGGTGCCTCGTCCATAGTATTCGTCCGGGAATCCGGGCACACCGAAACTTCTCACATAGGCCGCGCAGCCGTAATCAGTCACTTCGCAGTCAAAGAGAATGATGGTGGCCTCGTCGGATGTATGGCTGTCACGGAGGTAAACGGATTCGGCCATGCCCCCGAGTGCTCCGCGGGCCTGACGGACGTGTTTAAGACCCGACTCGAATTCATACCGGATTACGTAGGTGAACACCAGAGGCTGCATCTTGATGGGGAAGTGCAGTTCATTATGTCCTTCGACATAAGGGATATTGTCGATATAAGCCGAATAGAGCAGGTCGGGCGGATTTGTCGTGCTCAGTCCGGGATGCTGCATGATGACACCTGCGATTGAGCTTCGCGAGCGTTTTGTCGGTGTGGCTCTGGCTTCGGTGAGGGATGCTATGTCTTGGAAAATGAGGTATTCCGTGTCACCGTTGTAAAGAAGCATTGATTGGCCTTCTTCCTGGCTCACGCGCAGCGATGTCTCATCTTCGGCCAGATAAGTCTCAGTGCGTTCGCCGTCGGCTGAATACTGGATAAGGTTGACCCATTCGGGCCTGCCGGGACGCAGAGCACCGTATTCAAAGCCATGCACCGATGAATCCCAGTTGTCGGAGTGGTGCATGCCGTAGTCGCGCTCCCATTCGTATTCCCAGTTGAGGGCTACGCCCAGACTGGGATAGTGATTATAGCATAATTCATCCCTGCACGATGTCAGAACCCCGGACAATACAGTCACCAGGAAAGCAGAGAGCAGTATTCGTGATAACTTCATAGTGCGGAACTGACTTTAGCAGATTTTTTAGTTGTGATATCGAATCGCCAGGCGATCGAAAATTTGAGTTTGAGCGGACCAAAATAGTTGAGCGATTTGGTACGCATATATAATTTGTGGCTGTCGATACTCTGATAAACCTTATACCGGCTGTAGAGATATCCGACGCCTATCTCGGTGTCAAACAGAAGGTGCTTGCCCACGGGCCACATGTATCCGAATGAAAAGCCTCCCATGCCGCCTTCGCCGCGGTAGCCGTCGTGTCGGTTCTCAAGCTGGTAGAGACCGCCGCCGGCGAAACAGCCCACATACATGCCGCGCCAAAGTTCGCGCGGATTGATGTGATAGCGCACTTCGGGCGAGACAAGGGCGAGGCGGTAGACGCGGGTGAATTCGGGTTTCCACCAGGCCACGTTGCCGTCGATGCTTACAGACCAGTTCTTGTTGATGAGCCATTCGAACTCAAGGTTTGGCAGCAGGACGGCATCATATAGCAGATTGGTTTTCACTGCGAAGTGATGGCGACGGCGTTCGACGGATGTTGTCCCGGCGGGTGTTGCCTCAGTGGGTACTACGACAGTGTCGGCCGGCTCGGATGCCTCGGGCATCGAAGGTTCAGCTTTGTCGTTCGCCGGCATGGCCTCCACTGTCTCGGCTTCGTTAAGCGCCTGCTCCGGGGCGTGGCGCAGGTAGAGTGTCACGGCGACAGCGTTGCGCAGCTGCGGGAAGAGGTTGGTTAACATCCAGTTGTACGGACGTCCGCCGTTCAGATCCATCAGCTGCTTCTTGCGACCGTCGACAATCTTGCCCGCGGAGTCGAAGATCCAAACGGGGGTGTGGTCGAGGATGTATAGAACCTTGAGGCGCGATGGCACGTCCGCATTGGCTTCAACCAGGTCGCGGAGTTCCTTCCACGCGACACCTTCGGGGCGCTCCTCGATGAGACTCTTGCTCACGCCGGCAGTTGATGCGATATAGTCTGCTATTGAAGCACAACGGTTATGGGCCAGGCGTTCGTTTAATCCCGGGTTGCCGTCTGGCGAAGCGTAGCCATGCACCACGATGCGCTCGATATCGCCGGACTCGGCCGCCTCGCGCACATTGGTTATGAAACTGTCCATGGCCCGGAGATTGTCGCCCAGCGACGGGTCAAACTGACTTTGACCCACGCGGAAGCACACTTTCACCGAGTCGGCACAGTTGATGCCGAATGTGGCGAAAGTGGTCATAACCACAAGTGCAAACGCTATAAGTCTCATTCTATCAGAGTCAAATTATATATATGATAATTGATTGTGTCAAAAAGATTGGTGGTGGGTCAACACCCTAATCAGACGAGGGTGGACATTTGTAAAAGCACCCCTGCAGGTCCGTTTCTTTTGTCTTTTGTAAATCCGGGTATCTGCGGTGTTTACCATGCTCATGAATAAGTGGTATCACAAGTTGCCCTTGATGTCTGGTTATGTATGAGGAGATGCACATGAACGTCAGGGGGTGGTGTATTTAGCTGTTTTACAATAACTTATTTATCGAATATTTTTTGTATTTCAGGTTTGATGTATGATGCGGTTATACCAAGTTCTTTATCTTTCTGTGATTTAATTGGCTTAAAAAGAAGCTCCGTAGGTTGAACGGAACACCATGGCAAATTACGCGAAATACCAAATCTATTTACAAAATTAGCCAAAATTCTAAAATCAGGCAAATCTGCCTGCTTTTGATTAATCTAATTTAAGATATATTAACTACCCGATGCGCCTATTTTAATTCTATGGCAGCTACGTTGAACTGAGGTTGACTAATGATTCATCTTCGGTAACGGTGAATTTGGGAATCATGACAGCCGGCCAGCGTCTCCATGTAATTGGAAAATTTTTGAGTTACTTATATGTTTTTTGTAACTTTGCGGTGTCTTAGAAGGAGACGCCGGATATTTCTGCAGCCCTCGAATAGACTTTTGTTCTCCATGAACTGGATATTTTTAATACTGGCAGGGCTGATGGAGGTGGCTTTTACCTTCTGTCTTGGCAAAACTAAAATTACCGTCGGTGCGCAGTGCCTATGGTGGTGGGGCGGTTTTCTCGCCGCACTTTCATTGAGCATGTTTTTGATGGCAAAGGCAGCTGAAAAGTTGCCGATTGGCACGGTCTACCCCGTATGGACCGGTATAGGAGCCGTGGGTGCGGTACTGGTGGGAATAATCTTTTTCAACGAACCTGCGAACTTCTGGCGCATCTTTTTCATTACGACACTGATACTGTCAATTGTAGGTCTGAAAGTAGTGGGATAATGGAAAGAAAGATGCGTAGATTCAGACAAGAGCTCCCCGCGGAGGAATCGTTGCGCATACTTCGTGATGGAGCGGAGTGTGTCCTCGCTGTTGACGGTGATGATGGCTACCCTTATGCGGTGCCTATAAATTATGTGTATGACGGCGAGTGCATCTATCTTCACTCCGCCTCACAGGGGCATAAGATAGACGCACTGAAGCGTAATCCGCGTCTGTCGCTTTGTGTGATTGACAAGGCGGATATAATTCCGGAGGAGTTCACAACCTATTTCCGAAGCGTTATAGTTTTCGGTATAGCGAGGTTTGTGGACGATGAACAGCTGAAGATTGAAGCTCTCCGTAAATTGGCAGGCAAATACAGTGTCGGAATAGATCCGACAGACGAGATAAACCGCTTCCTCAAGGCCGTAACCGTTATTGAAATTTCAATCGATCGGATTACGGGCAAGGAAGCGATTGAGCTTACGCGTCAGAGGTGATACGTCAGCCCTCGGGAAGTGCGGATTTCACTACCTTGCAAGGATTGCCGACGGCTACGGAGTTGGAGGGAATGTCTTTAACGACGACACTTCCGGCACCGATCACGCTGTTATCGCCGATGGTCACCCCGGGGAGCACCTGCACTCCGGCACCGATCCACACGTTGTTGCCGACGGTGATCGGCCGGGCGTATTCCAGACCCTGGTTTCTTTCGGCGGGGTCAAGGGGATGTCCGGCGGTGTAGAAACCGCAGTTTGGCGCGATGAAGACGTTGTCGCCGAAGGTGACCGGGGCTTCGTCCAGTATCACGAGATTGAAATTTGCGTAGAAGTTCTCTCCGACCTTGATGTTATATCCATAGTCGCAGTAGAAAGGCTGCTCGATAAGTATATTCCCTTTAACCTCTCCGAGCATATTGCGGAGCAGTGTCTCGCGCTCCTTTATCGCTTTGGGTCGCAGGTCATTGTAATCTCGACATAATTCCTTGCATTCCATACGTTCGGCTATGAGCTGAGGGTCGTAGTTGGCATCATATAACATGCCTGCAAGCATTTTTTCTTTCTCTGTCATCATTATATAATCGGTTTATTGATTAACTTTGCAAAGTTAACCACTTTAGCGATATCGGACAATGACTAAAAATAACCATTTCAATCAGCTTGATCGGCTGTTACGTCAACAAGCTTCGGACTCGGCCGGATTAAACGAGGCAGCGGTCTTTCGGTATGCCGAGATGCTTGCGCAGGTTGAGGGATCGTTGGTTGTGGTTAGCGATCTGGTCAAGGGGACAAGCCGCATTTTCTCAGGTGTATTCGCACGAAGGCTTGGTATTGACGGATATTCGTCTGAAAACTCAATATGGGAGAAAGAAATTCTTAAATTGATGTCTGAAACGGAGCAGGAAATCAAGGTTATCGCCGAGCTGCGTTTCTTCCATTATCTTCGTCGACTGCCGAAGCATCGGAAGTCGGAATATTTCCTGATGTCGAAGTTGCGATTCAATGAAAGCGTAGAGGTACTCCATCGGATGTATTATGTCTATGATGAAAAACTGGAGTCGGTGCGGTGTGCGATATGTATATATGGTCCGCTGACAGTGGACTTTCCGGGTCAAAGCTACGCCGTAAATACCGCCACGGGGATTAAAGAGGAGCTGACCACGGCTGCCAACGAAGCCGTTATCAGCAAGCGCGAGCGTCAGATTCTTCAGCTGATTTCATCCGGCATGAAAAGCATTGAGATAGCCGAAGCCCTCAGCATAAGCAAGAATACCGTTAGCCGCCACCGTCAGGAAATCCTCGCCAAGATGCAGGTGAAAAACTCAGTCGAGGCCTGCCGTCTGGCCAAGTCGATGGGTTTGATATAAATTGGCTTTTGAGATAAAAACCTCGGAACTACTTGATAGTACGAGGTTTTTTTGAGATCAAATGGAGTGGGCGGTCTTGGTTGGTGTAGGCGGGATGCCGGCAGATGTGTTTCTTTGCTAAGTCTAAGCGGCAAGTCGATAAGGAGCGATTCCTGTACTTACTCATATTGCTTCACGCCTGTAAGGACAGCATTCCGCACGACACGCCGTGAACTTAAGATTTTCCTTGACGATTAAGTATCTGCTGCAGCATCTCTGGCGCCGGTGGTATCTTGCCGGACTGTTCATCAGGCATTATCACGCAGTCAAGGTCGTTGTTCTTTGACTGAAGAAAAACGCTACATGGTCATCTGCGATGTGAATATGTTGTAAAACATATTTGAAACATTCAAATTATTAAACTAAAAAGAGTAATTTTGTGAATATGAAAAAAGTGTGGTTGTGTTTCTTATCCCTTTTAATACAGTTGTCTCTCCATGCCCAATCAAGGACAGCAGAAGATTATTATGTGGCTGCCTTTAATGAAATGTCAGATATGCTTGCCGGACGAGACAGTCTGTCAATAAAGAGAGCTGTCTTTCTTGCTGAATGGGCATATTATGAGGGGAACATGGATTATAAAGCTGATTTTTGCGATGAGATAGATAGAATAAAAAGATACATTCTCGGCCTTTACGCAGTTAATAAGCTTGGAGCATACAAAACAGGTATGCAAATGGCAATAACATCATACATAGTCAGCCCATTTTCCGGGAATGGATATACACCGTATACCTATGATTTTGAAACTTTTTCAATGGACAAAGAGCCTTGAGAACGTCAATTTGTCAGTAGAACACTAAAAACAATATATGGCTCAAATTCGTAATGACCATTTAATAAAAATACTTAAAAGAATAATAGCATATTCATTTCTTTACCTTACATTCATAGGAATATTTTATGATTTTGCTTATGATGCTTGGGTGTGTGTTAAACCAATTGGTTTAATGTTCGTTTTGCTAAAAGCTTTCGTATATTTTCTATTCTTTGCTTTGATAAATCATACATTAGTAAGGAAAATAGTTGGATTAAAGACAGTTGTAATTTTTGAGACTATTTTGATATTAGTAATCTGGGGCCTATCCATTTGTTATGCTTCAATAGAAAATCGCTTTCATGGAGTTTATTCAACTCAAATAGTTTATTGCGAAGAGTCTTCACAGATATGGTCTTTTCTTGGTCTGATTTGGGTTCTTGATCCGAAATGGAAGGACACGAAAAACCTCGGAACTACTTGATAGTCCGAGGTTTCTTTGTAAAACAAAGCGCCCAAAGGGCGATAAGTCTTCTTTAGTCAGAATCTTCAGCTCGCTGGAGCTTGATTGCGGCGACAAGTTCGGTAGTACATAGTGGAGTTCCTTCAAAACAATTCTGAATGTGAGCCGAATCTTACCAACTTGATTATGTCGGATTCCTTATCCCACCGTATCAGTAATGTTTTGTCCGAGTTTTGTCTTTACAACTCATTATATATCAAGATTGTAGAGTGCCATTCGTTACAATTCGTTACATTTTTTGTAGGACTATATTTTGTGTAACGAGTTGGTAACTAAAGTCTGTCCGTCGCGGTCTTTTTTCTGTCCGATTTCGGTCCTGAGTCGAAATTTTTAGGCACGAAAAAACCGCAGAACTAATTGATAGTCTGCGGTTTGTCTTAATTTTGTCTTGCGTGGTCCGGA
>CAMWNG010000085.1 GCA_947175575.1 uncultured Bacteroidales bacterium
TCTGCATAACGCTTGACCGCCTCAGCGTTAACAAATATTGGGGAACCGGGTCTAAACACATCACGGAGAGCTTTTCTGACTTTGAAAAGCTCTCCGTTTACGACTTAAACGGGATATTTAGGACACCTTTCCGACTCTAACTATGAGTTTTTCTTCCGCAGCGTTCCAAATCGCAGAATTTATCGGGGCGAACTTTTTGCGGGTACGACAAAATGTAGTAACTTTGCAGAAGCTTTCGGCAACTGTAAATGGTTCGGCCGGATTAACACTTACTAAAGAACATTTAATATGATAAACCGCATATTGATCAGAATCAAAGTTGTGCAGATTCTATATTCATATCTGCTGTCACGCAACGAATTCAAGATTGATATCGCTCCGGAGAATCCGGGTAAGGAGCGTCGATTCGCATATTCCGTCTATCTGGATACCCTCACCCTGATTCAGGAACTGTCCGGCCTAAGGACCAACAATCCCGAACGCAGCCTGCCCGCGATCGAAGTGCATCCCAAATTCAGGCTCAACCGTGTCGGAAAGGCTCTGGCCGACTCCCCACAACTCAAAGAAATCACATTTAAGGAAGCCGCACACCTCAATTCGTTCGCACCCGTGCTTCAGCGAATCGCAGACCGGCTGGCAGATGCCTCCGTATTCAAGGATTATGCCAAGAAACGCATCTATAACCTTGAAATAGATGTGAATCTATGGGCAGTGTTGCTTGAAAGCGTCCTGCTCAAAGATCCGGATTTCGCGGCCACACTCCGCAACGACCCGAACTTCTCACTCGCCGGAATGCATGCCGGAGTACGTATGGCGATCGACACCATCAAGGAATATAACGATACACGTGCCGCAGAACTCAAGGCCAAAAACGACCTCGAGGAATCTCTCCGTCAGGCATACGATCTTTATATGGCTCTCTTCAGTCTTATCGTCAATCTCACCCGCGAACAAGCCGACCGTATCGAAAACGCCAAAAGTAAATACCTTGCCACAGCTCAGGATCTCAATCCCAATCTGCGCTTCGTTGACAACAGTCTGGCATCCATGCTCGAGAACAACGATGAACTGACAGCTTATCAGAAAGACCGTCCGTCAAACTGGACCGAAGATCCCACTCTTCTCAAAAATTTACTCGATGCAATCCTGCAGTCGGATATATATAAGGAATATATGGAGCAGGAAAGCACCGACTGGCACAACGACTGTGAATTCTGGCGCACCATCATGCGCAACATCATCCTGCCGTCGGACGCACTCGCCGAAGCGATGGAAAACAAGTCGGTGTATTGGAACGACGATCTCGACATCATAGGTACATTCGCGCTCAAAACCCTGCGACGTTTCGGAACTACAGAACCTTCCGAATGCCGTTTCCTCCCGCGTTTCAAAGACGAGGAAGACGCCGAGTTCGGTGCACGCCTGTTCTCCTGCGCCGTCGAGAACCGCGAGACATACCGCGGCTATATCGACCGTTTCATCAGCCAGGACTGGGACCCGGACCGTCTCGCGTTCATGGACATCGTAATTATGGTCGTGGCCATAGCTGAAATTGTTAATTTCCCCGGCATTCCTCTCCCGGTGTCAATGAATGAGTATATTGAGATAGCCAACTCTTACTCAACCGCACGTTCGGGCGCCTTCATCAACGGTATTCTCTACTCCGTTGTGACAATGCTCACCGAAGAAGGACAGCTCCGCAAACCGTTGACCAAACCTGAAAATATCCGATAAGAAGATTATTAACCTAAAAATTCAATAATATGCTTCTCAACTACATTCTCCTCGCCGAGGCTGCACCGCAGCAGGGAGGTTTCGGCGGCATCATCATGATAGTCCTGCTCCTTGTGGTTTTCTGGCTCTTCATGATCCGGCCCCAGCAGAAACGTCAGAAAGAAATCCGTCAGTTCCGCGAATCGCTCGGCAAAGGTGACAAGATCGTCACCGCAGGCGGCATTCTCGGCACTATCACTGAAGTCAAGGAACGCTATTTCGTGGTTTCCATCGCACAAGGCGTTAATATTTCGGTAGACAAAGGTTCAGTGTACCAGTCACCCGAATCCGCTCAGCAGGATCAGCAGAACCAACAGAAGTAACCGCTATCTCCTTAATGTGCCGACGCTCACCGAGAACGTCGGCACACATATCATAAAATCATGCCGTTGCGCCACGTAATAAGACGACTGAAAGTTATGGCCCGATCACAACGGGGTCATAATATCATCGTGTTCACCGTATTTCTGGCCATCTCAGCCATTCTCTGGTGCGTCATAGCGTTCAACGGCGAAGCGCAGAGCGATGTGCGTATGCCTGTGCGCATAACTCATGTGCCGGATTCGGTGACGATTGTGTCGCAGGTGCCCAGGACAATCTCGGTGAGCCTCCAGGCACGAGGCACACAGTTGCTTCGTCTGGCATGGGGCGGCGCACCTGATTTCACCATAGACTTCAGAATGTATCATTCCGACAGGAAACGTCTGAGCCTAAGCGAACCCGACCTTAAAGGCATAGCCCGCAACGCGCTCGACGGTGCGAACATCGTGCTCATCTCGCCCGACTCACTGAGACTTGTTTATACCACTCAGCCTCCGGTTTTATTGCCGGTCAATGCCGATTATATGGTAACGCCGGGTCCTCAGGCTTCTATAACCGGCAAGATCCGGCTGTCGGATGACTCTGTGAAAGTGTTCACCGCAGGACGGCTGTCCTCATCGGTAGAGGCCATCACCACCGAACCAATACGTCTGACCGGACTTAACGAGACCGTCACACGCCGAGTTGCCCTCGTGGCGCCGCCGAATTCGAAGGTAGTCCCTGACAGCATCGATGTCACAGTGGAAGTGGAACCGCTCATCTTCAAGACCCGTAAGGTGACCGTCGAAGCTGTGAACGTACCCCATGGGATGCGCCTTATCACCTTCCCTGCTCAGGTCACCGTAAGATATATGATTCCCGTCAGCGATTACAAGGATTCAGACCCGATGCTTCGCGTCGTAGCCGACTACAACACCATCGGAGACACTCACCACTCGCGGTCGGTAGGCCTTAGAATCGTTGAGGCGTCGGCCAATCTCCAGAATGTACATCTCGCCGCGGACAGCGCCGAATATATCCTTGAACAGCTATGAACAGACTGACAGGAATCATCGGCGGGATCGGCGCGGGAAAATCAGTGGTATGCAGAATACTTGAGGCGATGGGGTATCCTGTGTACGACTGCGACAGCCGTGCAAAAACAATAATGGATGCCGACACATCCATCCATGACGAACTCTGTGCGAAAATTCATCCGCAGGCCGTACGCGACGGAATCATTGACCGTAAGCTTATATCTGAAATTGTTTTTGCCGACAGCTCCCGTCTCGAAATTCTTAACGCCATAGTACACGGTCATGTCTTAGAAGATCTCAGGCAATGGACCGCGTTGCAAACCGTCGCGCGGTGTTTCGTGGAAACTGCCATTCCAAAATCATCAGGCCTTGATCGTTTGCTTGACGACGCATGGATTGTGACTGCTGACGATGAGGAACGTATAGCCCGCGTTACAGTGCGGTCACACCTCACGCCTCAACAGATAAAGGCCCGCATCGAGGCTCAGTCGGCAGAATTTTCCGGTCTCGCTTGTCCCACATACACATTGCGGAACAATCCGGACACACCACTGCTGCCCCAGATCAACAGCCTTATCTGATGCCTATGCCTCGACAAAGGTTGTGACATATCTCCAACCGTCAGGCGCCTCGACAGGTAGATTGTTGGTGATAAATGCGCCTGTGACATTTTGAGCATCGCACGCCAGGGCGAAATGACAAAGACCTATTCCGAGATTGATATAATGAACCATTGAATCGGATGTAATGTAAAAGTCCACCTGATTTCCACGAACAAGCGCCCTCCATGGCTGCGAGTTGGTTGACGACGGCGCAAGGCGCAACATTTCCAGAGCCTTGCTGAACGAACCATCCTCAGTCATAGGTGTCTCAAAATTCTGATTGAAGAACAATTTCCCCAATGGTTTGCGTTTGTCGCTACGCACAAGAGTTCTTGTCAGAGAATTGAGCAGAGAACCTTTCTCAGAGGGAATCCCGATAGGACTCACGATCTTCAACGGAGTCTGCGACGGAAAATCGGCTTCTTTCTCAAAATCGCTGTTTTTGAATGTCGCTGCGATCCAACATGTACCCAGTCCGAACTGGGTCGCGCGGAGTATCACCTGCTCCGTTGCAAATCCGGCACTCAGGGCGTCACGTGACGCGTCCCCTACTCCAAGTAGAAGATAATTGCGCGCTCCTTTTATCACACCATAGGTCGAAGGTCGGAATTCTCCGGCCTCGGATCCCACCAGCTTAAGCACATAATCACCACCGAACGGATCCGTTGTATTGCGGATCGCGTCCTGCATTTTTTCTATCATTTCATGATTCAACGGCTCTCCGTTATAGTTGCGGACAGAGCGGCGCAATTTTATCGCTTCAAGGATTGTCATAGAGGTATTATATTGTGGATGATATTCTTAGTAACAACTTGTCTGTTAATAAAGTTGAATAATACCACGTGCTTATTGGTTAAAATAACTAATTTATGTAACTTTGAGGCAGCAAAACGACCTACCTCTTAAAACCATGGAATTACCTTTAGCCGAATCGTGGAAAATCAAGATGGTTGAACCCATCCGTACCTCCACACGCTCAGAGCGCGAGCAATGGATAAAAGACGCTCACTACAATCTGTTTCAACTTCCTTCAGACCAGGTTTATATCGACCTGCTTACCGACTCGGGCACCGGTGCCATGAGCGACCGCCAGTGGGCGGCTCTGATGATGGGCGACGAAAGCTATGCCGGATCCCGCTCCTTTTTTGAATTACGCGATGTCGTACGCCGACTCACCGGTTTCGAATACGTCATACCGACACATCAGGGACGCGCGGCCGAGAACGTACTATTCTCATATCTCGTGCATGAGGGCGATGTGGTGCCTGGAAACTCTCATTTCGATACCACAAAAGGACATATCGAGAGCCGGCACGCCAAAGCTGTCGATTGCACGGTAGACGCCGCACGCGACACTCAGCTCGAACTGCCCTTCAAAGGTAACGTAGACACCGGTAAACTCGACGCAGTACTTGCGAAATACGGTGACAAAGTAAGCTTCATAATAGTAACCATAACAAACAACACCGCAGGAGGCCAACCGGTATCGATGCAAAACCTCCGTGAAGTGCGCGCAGTGGCCGACAAATACGGCAAGCGAGTTATTCTCGATTCGGCCCGCTTCGCTGAGAACGCTTATTTCATTAAGACCCGAGAAGAGGGATACGCCGACAAGACCATCAAGGAAATCACTCGTGAGATGTTCTCATATGCAGACGGCATGACCATGTCTGCAAAAAAAGACGGAATAGTCAACATGGGCGGTTTCATTGCCACCCGTCACGAGGATTGGTACGAGGGTGCCAAGAATTTCTGTATTCCATTCGAAGGCTATCTGACCTATGGCGGTATGAACGGACGCGATATGGCGGCTCTTGCCGTGGGTCTTGACGAGAATACTGAATTCGACAATCTCGCCACGCGCATACGTCAAGTCGAATATCTCGCTGCGCGCCTTGATGAATTCGGCATCCCCTATCAGCGCCCCGCCGGCGGACATGCCATCTTCGTCGATGCTTCACTGGTACTTACCAAAGTGCCCAAGGAAGAGTTCCCCGCACAGACCCTTGCCATCGAGCTTTATAAAGAAGCCGGAGTCCGTGGCTGCGAAATCGGATATCTGCTCGCCGACCGCGATCCCGTGACACGCGAGAACCGTTTCGGAGGTCTTGACCTTCTACGTCTTTGCATCCCGCGACGCGTGTACACCAACAACCACATGGACGTGATCGCCGTTGCTCTCAAGAATGTCTATGACCGCCGTGATTCAATCACACGCGGTTATGAGATAACATGGGAAGCCGAACTGATGCGCCATTTCACTGTCCGGCTCAAACCTCTCTGAAATCAATCTGATTCACGACAAAGCCCCGCAAGTTTTTGAAACTTGCGGGGCTTTGTAATTTATGAGGTAAGGATTTATTTATCGCCTACAAGAGAGATGATGAGTTCTTTTTCATCATTTTCGTCGGGAAGGATGTTTACCTTAGCCTCGCGCGCGAGCCAACCGAGGGCTGCGAAGAGTTCTTTGTCCTTAAGTTTGGTAGCTTTTTTAAGCTGTTTTACGCCCATGGCGTCGGCAGTGTTGAGAGCCTGCCATACAAGGCCGGCGTTGTTGCCAATTACATCTACAATCATAGTTGAATATTACTTTTGTTAGACTTTATTTCAAATATCCCAAACGGAAATAAATCGATTTTTGACCTATACGACATATTTTCAGTTGCAAAGGTACGACTTTTTCCGCTATTTTCAAAACTATAATATAAACAAATTTAACTTGGAAATGTTAGACACATGCTAAGTGTTTCATTCTTAAGATGCTAAAATTTGATATTTTTTAACACACCAGCGCAGACCACGCAATTATTCTGTGTCCGCACTGAGTCGATTCACTTAGTAATCAAATCTGAGGCGGACACAACAATAAAGTAAAAGCAGCTTTTAGTAGAAATAGGATACATATAAAGTTGTACTTAGTCTGTTTCACTTATACTGCAAAGAGTGAGACTCAATAATCGTGCACTTTTTACAATATGATGTTAACCGATTAATACTTTTCAAAATTTGCAAGAAAAGAAAATATTTTATAAATTTGCATGTCAATCCCGTATGCAGAAGCCTCAAGTGTGGTAAGCGGGCGGGGTTACAGACATAAGAAAAGCGTTTACTTGACGCTTGATTCTTGGCGATTAGAAACTTCGCAACTTTCTTATTCGAAGTCAGGAATGAGGCAATGGTAGATGTCTATGGGTATGTGATATCGGTATTTATATTGTATTAAATACAATATAACTGCTAATATACATATGCACGTGGGCTTCTGCGTTGCTCGTTCAACTTCGAAGGGCAATGCGAAGGCCTCTAATCGTGGAACGAGCAACGGTACGATACCCACGTTTTTCCTTACTTATTCTGCCTTGGGGTGTCGGCAGTAACTTTTGTGAATTATCATGTATTTTTTTGTTGGCTACTGGTGAAATTGTGAATAAGAGGTATTCCTATTCCTAATTTCCTGTCGCATATTGTTGTCCTACGCAAATCTCATAATTAAAGCGATATACCTCTTTGATCTGGTTTCGGATATTTTATGTTATCGGTTACCGGATAAAGCAGGGCATTATACTATCTACAAAAGGCTTTCCTATTGTTACAAGAATACAGCTTCTGAAACTATAAGCCCGACATATACCTGAAACAAATTCCTAAGTTTTAAACATATCACAATTCATAAAATCAATCAATCTATTATCAAAACCATGATTACTAATCTACTCAAATTCAGAGTGCCGTGGATTGCGTCACTGTTCACTGTGGCGTTAATCACGATGTTGCCTCCAACGGCGTCGGCTTTCGACTTCGAATTCCAAAATCTGTATTATAACATCAAAAACGACGATGAAGTCGGAGTTACTTCTCATGGAGAGACTCCTGGATCGTATACAGGAGAAATTACTATTCCTGAAACAGTTGAGTTCGAAGGTAAAACCTACAAGGTGACATCTATTGGCGCTAATGCTTTCAGTGAGTGTAACTCTTTGACAGCAGTCAATATTCCGGAGTCAGTAACCCAGATTGGCGTAGAGGCTTTCAATCTTTGTGGTTCGCTTGCGTCAGTCAATATTCCCGATGGAGTTACTTATATCGGGGGGGGCGCGTTCGGGCGTTGCAATTCGCTGACTTCGATAATTCTTCCAAGCTCGTTAAAAGGAATTGAAGAATACACATTTTTTGCATGTGAAAAACTCACATCTGTTCTTTTTCCTGAATCAATAGAGTATATTGGAAAATCAGCATTCGAAAGCTGCACTTCTCTTCAATCGGTTGTTATCCCAAAATCGGTATATTCCATTTCAAATGCCTTCGGCAGATGTTCCTCTCTAACCGAATTCGTTGTTGATGAGGAAAATGATACTTATGCATCTTACGACGACGCTCTCCTTAATAAATCCGGCAATAATCTCATATATGTTGCCGCCGGTAAACAAGGCCATTTCGATATTCCTGAAACAGTTCAAAGAATCAGTTCATTTGCATTCTATGGATGTAATAAACTTAAATCGGTCAATATTCCCGGGTCTGTAACATACATTGATACCCGCGCTTTTCAGGAATGTGGAATCACTTCTATAAAGATTCCTGATTCAGTTACCAGTATAAAAGATGCGTTCACCTGTTGTGGGGCTCTTACTTCAATCATCCTTCCGGCTAACCTTACTGAATTAAACGGGTGGGCTTTCTATGGATGCGGTTCACTAACATCAATAACGATCCCTGAGTCTGTAACTTCCATCGGATCCCGTGTCGGTATTTCAAGAACCGGAGAAACTTTCTATGCTTGCGATTTGTTGAACTATAAAATCCCTTATAAAGGCGTAATATCAGAGCGTCGAGACGATTATTTTA
>CAMWNG010000086.1 GCA_947175575.1 uncultured Bacteroidales bacterium
GCAACTTGTCGAAGCCGCCGGTCTGGATATTAC
Organism: uncultured Bacteroidales bacterium; assembly: GCA_947175575.1. Taxonomy (GTDB): domain Bacteria; phylum Bacteroidota; class Bacteroidia; order Bacteroidales; family Muribaculaceae; genus CAG-873. Next base: position 34 of record CAMWNG010000086.1, read on the forward strand.
GCCTATCTCCGTGATTTTATAGTTTAAGCAATTTTTTTGAAACACATATCTCCGTAAATGAAAAAATGCCCTTGTCCGGAAATTTTATCTTATGAATCAAAAAAGGACGGCTCCGGAAGAGGCCGTCCTTCTTATCTGCATAAATTATCGCGTGGCGTCAGTTGCGGGGCTTTACGATTTTGTCGGCAGGTGTGAGACCGCGATGACGCAAAAGTGCGTCAACACCGGGTTCATGGCCGCGGAATTTCACATAGGTTTCCATCGGGTCAACAGAACCGCCGGGCTGCAGCACATTCTCCTTAAACGATTTGGCTGTTTCGGGGTCGAAGATTCCTTTTTCCTTGAACAGTTCAAATCCGTCGGTATCGAGCACCTCTGCCCAGAGATAAGTGTAATAGCCTGATGCGTATTCCTCGCTGCCGAAAATATGTTTGAAATAAGGCGAACGATAACGGAAAGTGAGCTGTGCGGGCATACCAAGCTGTGCGGCCACCTGTTCTTCGAAAGCCTTCACATCGGTGTCGCCTTCGGGATTGAGTTTGCCGTACTGGAGGTCAAGCAGAGCTGCACCGGCAAGTTCGGCTGTTGCGAAACCTTTGTTATGCTTGGATGCTGCGTTGAGTTTTTCAACAAGTGCGGTGGGAATGGTGTCGCCTGTCTTGTAATGATGAGCATATGTGGCGAGCAGTTCGGGTTCGAATGCCCAATGTTCGTGAATCTGGGAGGGAAGTTCCACGAAATCGCGGTCGACATTGGTTCCTGCCTGACTCTTGAGGCGCGCGTTGGTGAGCATACCGTGAAGTCCGTGGCCGAATTCGTGGAACATAGTCTCCACTTCGTCGATGCTGAGCAGTGACGGAGTATCAGCTGTGGGACGGGTGAAGTTACCCACGTTGAATACTATGGGACGCGATGCTGTTCCGTCCTCGTTGACCCACGAACCTTTGAATTCGCTCATCCATGCGCCCTGACGTTTCGAAGGACGTGCGAAATAGTCGGTCATGAACACAGCGAGATGTTCGCCGGTGGCGGCATCGGTAACGTCGTAGACTGTAACCTCGTCATAATATTTGGGAGCATCGGGCATCTCGGTGAATTTCACACCGTAGAGTTTCTCGGCCATCTTGAAGATACCGTTTCGCACTGAATCTACGGCAAAGTAGCCGCGAAGTTCGTTCTCGTCAAGATCATATTTGTCTGCACGCACTTTCTCGGCATAATAATAGTAATCCCATGGTTCGATGGTGATATTGTCGCCATTGCGGTCGGCAAGCGCTTGCATTTCGGCCACTTCTTCACCAACTTTGTTGACAGCGGGAATCCATATCTTCATGAGCAGGTCCTCGGCGTTCTTGACATTCTTCGCCATCACCTTGTCAGTCATGAGCGAGCCGAAGTTCTCGTAACCTAACAGTCGGGCCTTTTCTGCGCGAGCCTTGAGGATGTCGGATATCACAGGTAGATTATTATTAGGTTCTGTGGTGGCAAGAGTCGTATATCCTTTGTACATCTCTTCGCGCAGAGAGCGATCCTGTGCATACTGGAGCACCGGCAGACGGCTGGGGGCATGAAGGGTGAACACCCAGTTTCCGGCAGGGAGATTGCGCGCTGCGGCTTCTTCGGCGGCTACAGCAACGACATTAGCCGGCAGCCCGGCCAGACGTGTGGAGTCGGTAACAGTGATGGCGAAAGCGTTTGTCGCGTTCAGCAGATTTTTATTGAACTGGAGATAGAGTCCGGTCAGAGTGGTGTTTATTTCCTTAAGACGTTCCTGATCCTCTGCGTTGAGCAGGGCGCCGGCGCGTTTGAAGTTCTTGTAATAAGTCTCGACGGCACGGAGCTGATCCGGTGCGAGATTGAGCGAATCACGACTTTCGTAGAGCACTTTGAAACGGTTGAACAGGCCCTGGTTCATCATTATCTCATCCTGCGCCTGTGAATATTCGGGATAGAGTTCCTCGGCTATGGCAACCATTTCGTCGGAGGAATTCGATTCCTCGAGGGCTCCGAACACACGCATAACGCGATCGAGTGTCTCACCGGAATTTTCGAACGCAATCACGGTGTTTTCAAAAGTAGGAGCTTCAGGGTTGTCGACGATAGCCTGAACCTGTTCCTTGAGTTCGGCGATACCCTGACGAGCGGCCGGAAGATAATGTTCAGCCTTGATTTTGTCGAAAGGCGGGATTTCATACTTGGTGTCGTAAGGCTTCAGGAACGGATTGTCCCCGTCATCTTGTTTTGACTGACAGCCTGTGGCGGCCACACAGGCCACCGCTGCGGCTAACAGCAGATGTTTTGACTTCATGCGTTGAATGATTTTTATATTGGTTTGAAAAATTCAAGATAGATGATATGTCCCCCGGGATCGGTTGTAAGCATAAGCGGCGAGTTTATGTAGGCGGTGGAATGCACCTCGCGTACGAACGCCTCCACCTCCGCTTTACCCTTCGAGAGAGTCAGCAATGCCGGAGAAAATATCCGGCCGTTCCAGTGAAGTTCGCGACAAAGATATCGGCCGTCAGCGAGCGGTAATGGTGTCGGTGGTTCGCGGTACATAGAGTCGTTGCTGATAGTTGCGCTGGCTCTTTACACCCGGCACCGGATGGCGTCGGGTCAGGCTCAGCGAGTCAAGTATTACGGGTTTGTGGCCTTCGGGCTCCACGAGTATATATCCGGCCACCCGGACGGCAGTGCGGGTAGAGTCGGTCAGCATGGTCATCTCCTGACGGTGAGGCTCGAGTGTACTTAGGCTGCCCGTGACCGTCTCGAGCGCGCCGTCGGAATACCATGTTGTGATGTTCCATCTCACTCCGTGCACAGGTGTAACTATACGCGCGCGCAGGGTGTAAGCATCTCCGGGCTGCCAGTTGGCGTCGCTGTCATTCGAAAATGTCAGTATGTTCGACGGAGAGTTTCGTGTCACCACCCAGGGCATAGCGTCCAGCCACAGGTCAACGGAGTCGCCTGCCACTGACATGGCCAGGCCGTCAGCGGCTATGGCATTGGCCTCAATCAGACGCTGTTCGAGAATCTCGATAGATCTGTCTGTGACATCCTGATAACGCTTGATGTTGTGTCCGTACCACACCAGCGATGAATCATACTCCGCGGCCGTAATCCCATGCCGTTCGAACACGGCATTACGGATTGCCAACTTGCGTGCGGGAGCCACATAATCGCTCGGACGCACCTTCACTATGGCATCGGCCATGCGCATATCTGCCATGAGTGAGGCCATACGGTCAGGCGGAATAACACCGTCCGGTACCCGGCCGCATCCAATGGCGATTAATGCCGCGATTATGTACACCAACTTACGCATCGGTCACTCTTTCTTATCTGACTGATTTGCGAAGGGGAGATTTTTGCTGTAGAAAAGCAGCAGCAGGATGATGCCCACTGTGATCGCCGAATCTGCCAGATTGAACACAGGATCGAAAAACGAGAATGTGCTTCCGCCGAAGCCGGGCACCCACGAAGGCCACTCGAACGAGAACAGCGGGAAATAGAGCATATCCACCACCAGGCCGTGAAACAGATGACCGTAACCTTCGCCCCAGGGGACGAACGAAGCCACCTCAGGCGGCCAGGGATTGTTGAATATCAGGCCGTAGAACAAACAGTCGATAATGTTGCCGAGGGCACCGGCAGCTATGAGCGACAGCGTGACCAGATAACCCGTCGAAACCGTTTCCGAGCGGCTACACAAACGGCCAATATACCATATCAGTAGTCCTACGACTATGATACGGAAAAGCGTAAGGGCGAGTTTGCTTCCGAATTCCATACCGAATGCCATGCCGTTGTTCTGCACGAAACGTAATTCGAAAAACGGCAATATACTCAATCCCTCGCCAAGATAGAAATTGGTCTTGACCCAAATCTTAAGCCATTGGTCAAGCACAATCACGGCCACAGCGACAGCTGCGGCCAGGATTGCACGACGTCTTATAACAAGGTTCATTATCGTTTCTGTTCCTTTCCTTCGATTGACAGAGTGGCATGAGGCACGGCGCGCAAGCGTTCTTTCGGAATCAGTTTGCCGGTTGCACGACACACGCCGTACGTCTTGTTGTCTATCCGCACAAGGGCGGCACGCAGGTGGTTGATGAACACCCTCTGACGCTCTGCCAGACGCGCCGACTCTTCACGGTTGAGCACATATGCGCCGTCCTCGAGGGTCTTGAATGTGGGCGATGTGTCTGACACTCCGTTTCCGTCCGTGTTTCTCAGTCCGGAACAGAGATTTTCGTATTCCCGTTCTGCCTTTTCAAGCTTTTCGAGTATCAGGGCACGGAACTCTTCGAGTTCTTCATCGGTGTATCTGGTCTTTTCGCTCATGACTGTCGTTTTAATATTCGATTATTCAAGCCTTGCTTACAGCCACATCGATTGCGAGGCCGTCGATGTCGAGATGTTCCACGCCGGGCATACCGTCGGCCAGGGATTCGACGGCCACAGCCTGCGCGAGCACCTGTGAGGCTATATAGCCGGAGAATTCGGCAAGCACTCCTTCGATTTCCTCACCGGGAGCGAACACAAGATTGATTCGGTCGGTTATATCGAAGTCTCGCTCCTTGCGGATGTTCTGCAGACGGTTGATGATATCGCGCGCGATACCTTCACGCCTCAGTTGCTCTGTAATGGTTACATCAAGAGCCACGGTGATGGGACCGTCATTCGCCACAAGCCAGCCCGGAATGTTCTCCGAAATGATCTCTACATCGCCGAGTTCGACACGCACGGTCACCCCGTCGACAGTAAGATCATGGAAACCTTCGCGCTGCATGGCTGCGATGTCATGCTGTGACAGCTCCTGAATGGCCTTCGCAGCGGCTTTCATACCCTTGCCGAATTTCGGACCGAGTTTCTTGAAGTCGGGTTTTACGCGTTTTATGATTGCTCCGTCTTCGTCATTTACCAGACGCATTTCCTTGACATTGATCTCGCTGAGTACGAGTTCGCGGATCGATTCATAAAGCGCGCGTTGCTCTTCTCCGATATAGGGTACCATGACAGTCTGGAGCGGCTGACGCACCTTTATGTTGACCTTGCGGCGCAGCGAGAGCACCATAGACGTGAGCCGCTGGGCCACCTCCATGCGCTGTTCCAGGACAGGCTCTGTTGCACCGGCCTCGGGGAAGAAGTCGAGGTGTACCGATGTCTGACGGGTGGGTTTGCCGTCGCGGTAGGTGAGGTCACGGTAGAGACGGTCGGCGAAGAACGGCGCCACGGGGGCTATCAGGCGTGCGATAGTCAGCAGGCAGGTGTAGAGGGTCTGATAGGCCGCCAGTTTGTCGGCATTCATCTCGCCGCCCCACAGGCGTTTGCGGTTGAGACGCACATACCAGTTTGACAGGTTGTCAAGAACGAATTCGTTGATAGCGCGGGCCGCACGGGTCGGCTCGTAATCTTCAAGCGCCGATTCGCATGTCTTTACAAGTGTATTGAGCAGCGAAAGAATCCAGCGGTCAATTTCGGGACGCTCTGCTACGGGAATTTCAGGTTCCTCGCCCGTGAAGCCGTCTACGTTGGCGTATAGGGCGAAGAATGAATACACGTTATAGAGTGTGGAGAACAGCTTGCGGCTGACCTCGGTCACACCGGCCGGATCGTATTTCAGATCATCCCAGGGGGCTGAATTCGCAATCATATACCAGCGAAGCGGGTCGGAACCGTAAGTCTCGATGGCCTGGAAGGGATCTACTGCGTTACCAAGACGTTTCGACATCTTGTTGCCGTGTTTGTCAAGTACCAGACCATTTGAAATAACGGCCTTGTAAGACACCCGGTCGAAAATCATTCCGGCTATCGCATGCAGCGTGAAGAACCAACCTCGGGTCTGGTCAACGCCCTCGGCGATAAAGTCGGCAGGATACATATCACCGTTTTCGAGAGCTTCTTTGTTCTCGAACGGATAATGTATCTGGGCATATGGCATGGCACCCGAATCGAACCATACATCGATCAGGTCGAGTTCGCGGCGCATCGGGCGACCCGTGGGCGACACCAGAATGATGTCATCCACATACGGACGGTGCAAGTCTATTTTCTCGTAATTTTCTTTTGAATAGTCACCGGAGACGAATCCTTTGTCTTTCAGCGGATTCGAGGGCATCAAGCCGGCCTCTACCGATTTTTCAATTTCGTTGTAAAGAGTCTCTACCGAGTCGATTATCATTTCTTCGGCAGCATCCTCAGTGCGCCAGATAGGCAGAGGTGTGCCCCAGTAACGCGAACGTGAGAGATTCCAGTCCTGAAGATTCTCAAGCCACTTGCCGAAACGTCCCGAACCTGTAGCGGCCGGTTTCCATTTGATAGTCTCGTTTAGAGCCATCAGCCGTTCACGGGCAGCGGTGGTACGGATAAACCAGCTGTCGAGCGGATAATATAGCACCGGCTTGTCGGTACGCCAGCAGTGCGGATAGCTGTGCACATGTTTTTCGGAAGCGAAGAGTTTGCCGTGCTCTTTGAGCCACATGCAGATTTCGACATCAAGGGTCATGTCGCCTTCGGCCTTCGCAGGATCATATGCATTCTTGACAAATTTGCCTTCCCACGGTGTATAGGCCTCCACATCAACACGTTCGGCCACGAACTCGGGATCAAGTTCATCAAGCTTGTAGAATTTACCGGTAAGATCTACCATAGGCACCACTTTACCCGCGCGGTTCGTCAGCTCCATCGGAGAAATGCCGTTAGCTACAGACACACGCAAGTCATCGGCACCGAACGTACCGGCGATATGCACGATACCCGTACCGTCTTCGGTGGTCACATAGTCACCGGGTATAACACGGAAAGCGTCGCCGGCAGGTTTCATCCACGGAATCAGCTGTTCATATTTCATCCCCACAAGATCCGTGCCGCGGACTGTCTCCACTACCTCATACGGCACAAGTTTGTCACCGGGTTTGTAGTCAGCCAAAGCCACTTCCTTTGCTTTGGGATTGAAAACTTTATCTACCAAAGGCTTAGCCACCACGACGGTAATGGGGTCTCCGGAATATTTGTTATAGGTTCGCACCACGCAGTATTCTATTGAGGGACCTACGCAGAGTGCGGTGTTCGAAGGCAGGGTCCATGGAGTCGTGGTCCATGCCAGAAAATAGGCATCGCCCCACCCCTTCATGGCCTCTGTGGGCTCGGTGACCTTGAACTGCGCGATGCAGGTAGTGTCTTTCACATCGCGGTAGCATCCGGGCTGGTTGAGTTCGTGTGTGCTCAGGCCGGTTCCGGCAGCAGGAGAATACGGCTGAATCGTATATCCCTTGTATAGGAAATCTTTCTTGTACAACTGTGCCAGAAGCCACCACACCGATTCGATATAGCGGTTGTCGTATGTGATATACGGATTTTCAAGATCCACCCAGTAACCCATACGGTTGGTGAGATCGGTCCACTCGCGGGTGTATTTCATCACCTCGGCACGGCAAGCGGCGTTGTAATCGTCCACGGATATCTTATGGCCGATATCCTCTTTCGTGATGCCGAGCTTCTTCTCTACGCCAAGTTCCACAGGCAAACCGTGAGTGTCCCAGCCGGCCTTGCGTTTCACCTGAAATCCCTTCATGGTCTTGTAACGGCAGAAAATATCCTTGATGGTGCGCGCCATTACGTGGTGGATACCGGGCATGCCGTTGGCACTCGGAGGACCTTCAAAGAATACGAACGAAGGCGCGCCTTCGCGCTCATCCATACTTTTGTGGAAGAGATTTTCTGCTGTCCACACCTCAAGCATCTCCCGATTGATCTGTGGGAGATTGAGGCCGCTATATTCAGGGAATTTTTTCATGAGTAAAAAAGGGTTTCAGATTTCAGTCCGGATTTCTTCGGAATTTTTTGGGGCGTAGACGGTTTCATATCCCCGGTGTTAGAAGCGTACAGGGGTGTGTCAGCTGCTGCTAACACACCCCTGTCGGTTAGGAGTCTCGAGATTGAGAGTTGCCGTCCGTGATTTATTCGGCGGCGGGAGCTTCGGCTTCTTCTGCAGGAGCGGCGGCAGCTTCGGCTTCAGCCTTGGCGGCTGCTGCTTCGGCTTTCTTCTTGGCTACTGCTTCGGCTTTAGCTTTGTTGGCAGCTTCCTCTGCTTCAAGACGTGCTTTTGCGGCGAGCTGGCGCTTGTCGGCCATATCAGCCTTCAGGGCGTCTACGCTCTGCTGCTTTTTAGCCTTCCAGGCATCGAAACGACGCTGTGCTTCAGCTTCGTCGAAAGCGCCTTTCTTCACGCCGCCCTGGAGGTGCTTCATCAGCAGCACACCTTCGTTGCTGAGGATGGTGCGTACGGTGTCGGTGGGCTGAGCACCGACGTTAACCCAATACAAGGCGCGTTCGAAGTTAAGAGTGATTGTAGCAGGATTAGTGTTCGGGTTATAGGAACCTATCCTTTCAATATACTTACCATCTCGTGGTGCCCTGCTATCGGCGATAACAATAGGATAAAACGCGTAGTT
>CAMWNG010000087.1 GCA_947175575.1 uncultured Bacteroidales bacterium
GCCGAGCGTGCGCATGTTGTGCAGACGGTCGGCCATTTTAATGAGCACCACGCGTATGTCCTCGCTCATGGTGAGAAGCAGCTTGCGGAAGTTTTCGGCCTGTGCGGAAGCTTTGTCGCCGAAAATTCCACCGGAGATCTTGGTCAGACCTTCAACCAGTTGTGCGATTTTTTTTCCGAAATGCTGCTCGATGTCCTCAACGGTGTAGTCGGTGTCCTCGACAACATCGTGGAGCAGGGCGGCGCAGATGGATGTGGAGCCGAGACCTATCTCGCGGCTGGCAATCTTAGCCACGGCAATAGGATGCAGGATATAAGGCTCGCCTGAACGACGGCGCACCCCTTTGTGAGCCTCTTTCGCAAACTGATAGGCCCGCTCGATAATCTCGACCTTCTTGCGGTGGTTCGATTTCAGATAGCCGTTAAGGACATCGGCGAACGCTTCGTCGATCATGCGGTCTTCAGCTTCCGGACTCATAGGGGTATAATCGCTCATATTAATGCACATTAAAGGGATACAACTGTCGGCTTAGACAATAATATGCAAAAATACAACTTTTTTATGTGACGGCAAGCGGACAGAGGTAAAAATCAGTCCACATACGGTGAAATCAGCGCGAAATTTCGTGCCGACTCTCAAGAAACGTAATCCGCGAGGTTCAGAAATCTATGCCGAGGCGCAGTGTGAGGGTGTCGTCGAAATGATGACGACGGTGGTATGTGGTATTGGTGCCCCACGTTTCGTCCGGGCCGAGATTTTCAATGATGGATACAATCGTGGTTCGGTTGCCTGTCATGCTATATCCAATCCCGATATTGATTCCGATGCGTTTTCCCCAGTTGAACCGGTAGCCGACTGTGGGTGAGAAGTATATGCCTCCGTAATTGGCGAAGTTATAGCCGATGCGAGCGTCTATGAAAGGAGTGAATTTTTTGAACAGGTCAACGCGCACATGGGCGAAAACGGGTGCTGAATAGATACTGTTGTCCTTGACACACTGTTCAACTGACACGCCGCCTCCGACGAAAAGCCAGTGATTGAACTGATAACCCTGGGAGACGGCGACACCGGTGTAAAACCGGCTGTCAGTCGGCCCTCCGTAGATGGCGATATCGGCCTTGATGTCGGAACACCATTCGGCAAAGCCACGGTAGCCCTTTTCGGGCTGTCGGGCCATAGATGAGTATGAAGTAAGAATGAGCGTCAGGAGCAACGCGAAGGTTCTGAATTTTGCCATGACTTATATAGTTTGACGGATCTAACGTGAGGATTGTATGTCATCGAACACGGGCTTGAGGTTTAGATCGAGGAGACCTTTATAGCGTGCCTCGCGTTTCTTGGGAATACTCAGCATGAACGGAGTGATGTCGTCGCCGTAGGCGCGGCCGGAATAGAAACTGAGTATGACGGCTTGCTTTCCGTTGACGGTCGCGGGCTGATAATGATACACGTTTACTTCAACCGTATTGAAATCGCCTGTATAACTATCGCTTACGATGAAGTCAAGCAGATATTCGCCGTCATTTTCGAATAGTTTATAATTGGTTATGGGATCATTCTGTTTTCTTTGTTCAAGTTCCGAAATCTTGGCTTGCACCATATCTGAAACCGGAATGTCCAAGAAAATTACAAGGACGGATAGCATGCTGTTAAAATTGTCAAGAGACTCTCCCTTAGGGAGGTATTCCTGAGTGTAGTAGTGGTCTTTGGGGTGAGCGCTCCATGCCAGATAGTATTTCGTGCCGTCGAATTTCAGAGGGTCGCCGACCGAGAAGTATTCGATGGGCTTTTCGGCGTATGCGCAGATGGAGCATACTAAAAAGATAAACGGAAGGAGAAGACGTTTCATGGTATTAATAGCGTTAAATTATTAACTATGCGCCTCAACACCCGCCACCGAGGGCTTTGTAGAGAGCTGCGAGGGCGAGGAAGCGGTCGCGCACGGCATTGGCGTAACTGATCTGTGCATCGAAATAGCGTCGCTGCGCGTCGAGAACGTCCAGATAGCTTATTGAGCCGCCTATATACTGTTTGTTGGCCAGAGAAACGTATTTGTATGCGGCATCGCGCAGCTCGCGCCGACGCTCGGCCGACAGACGGGCAGACGAGTAGGCTGTTACAGCATTGCTCACCTCCGTGAAGGCTGTCAGGACGGTTTTCTCATATTTCAGTCGGGCCTGATCGTATGCGGCAATCGAGGCTTGATAACGACGGCGGTTGCGCCCGAAATCGAAAATCGTGCCGGTGATGTTTCCGAGCAGATAGGTGAAGGGCGAGTGGAAGAAATGTGCGAGTTCATCATTCTCCCAACCTCCGGTTACGGCTATGCGGAGTTTCGGAAACTGATTGCTGTAAGCCACGCCGCATGCGGCCATGGCGCTTTTGAGACGCTGTTCCGCGGCCTGAATGTCGGGGCGCCGTTCGAGCAGCCCCGATGGAATGCCGAGTGGCAGACTGTCGGGAAGTTCATCGGCGAGAGCCACCACGTTAGCCGGCGAGTCGGTCAGTTCGAGAGTGTCGGGGAAGCGGCCCATCAGCAGCGTCAGGGCGTTGCGGGCCATGGCAATGCGACGTTCGAGGTCGGGGATCAGGGCCGCAGTGGTATTGTATTCCACAACTGCCTGCCGATAGGGAAGTTCAGAGGTCAGACCTCCTTCGAATCGCAGTTGAGCCTTGTCGAGAGCCTCGCTACGGGTGGTTAGTGTACGGCGCACGATGTTCAGTTCGCTTTGCAGGGCCACGAGATTGAAATAGGCCGATGCACATTCGGCCACGAGGGTCATCTGCATGGCGCGGCGGTCAAGGACTCCGGCGTGGTATTCAGCGGCGGCCTTGCGGCGGCTCTGCGACAGACCTCCCCAAAGGTCGATTTCCCAGTTGAGAGTGGCTTTGAGGCTTAATTCGGGATCGGTGGAGTGCTTTTCACCGTAATAATCGTTGGTCTCGCGTGTGGCGCCGGCGATTCCGGTAATCTGGGGCATGTAGTTCAGCTTCTGGACGCCGTACAGCTTTCCGAGTTCTTCGACGCGCGCGGCAGCGGTCTGTATGTCCCGGTTATGTTCCAGCGATTCCGAAATAATATACCGGAGAGTGGTGTCGGCGTACACCTCCCACCACCGCATGTCGGCGGCAGTGAGTGAATCGGCATCAACTCCCGGAGCCATGCTTTCCGGCAAATCAAGCTGCGCGGGCGTGAGGTTTCGCGTACCGCTGCATGAGGCAAGCATCGCTGCCAGGAATACGACTATCGTGAACGGAAAAACTTTCATTCTTGGGGTTTTACTATGTTCTTTGATTTTTTGGCAGTCCATTTCTGAACCATCACGAAGAAGAAAGGCACGAAGATGATGCCAACGGTTATGGCTGTCAACATGCCGAAAAATACTCCGGTGCCTATGTCGCGTCTGGCGGCTGAACCGGGGCCGCTGGCGAAAACGAGCGGCAGCAGGCCGAGCATGAAGGCCAGCGATGTCATCACGATGGGGCGGAAACGCAGACGTGCGGCGTAAAGGGCGGCGTTGACGGCCGTCTCGCCGCGGTGAAAGGCTTCCTGGGCGAATTCGACAATCAGGATGGCGTTCTTTGCCACGAGTCCAACCAGCATTACCAATCCGATCTGGAAATAAATGTTATTCTCAAGGCCTGTGATAAGGATGCCCAGATAGGCGCCGACACCGGCCACAGGTAGCGAAAGTATGACGGCTACGGGGATGGTCCAGCTTTCGTACAGGGCGGCGAGTACGAGGAATACGAATACGAGTGCAAGGCCGAGCACAAGACCCGTATTGCCGCCGCTATGGCGTTCCTGATAGGAAAGGCCGCTCCATTCCACACCTATCTGGTCGCCGTAAGTGTCCGCTACAAGCCGCTGCAGAGCCTCCATAGCCTGGCCGGAAGAGTAGCCGGGGGCTGCGTCGCCCGAGATAGTGGCTGAATTGAACATGTTGAATCGCTGAATGGTGCCGGGACCGGTGGTGTAGCGGGTGGTACCCAAAGCGGTAATGGGTATCATCGCGCCGCCGTTACCTCGTACGAAGAATAATCCGAGATTGTTACGATTGACGCGGTAGGGCGCCTCTGCCTGGACATACACGCGATAGATGCGGTTGAACATATTGAAGTCGTTGATGTAAAGCGAACCGGTGAAGGCTTTCATCGTTGAGAATACGTCAGACATGGGTACGCCGAGAAGTTGTGTGCGGTCACGGTCAACATCGAAATACAGCTGCGGAATGTCTTTCTGAATCGAGACCTGAAGGTCTGCGAACTGAGGCATGTCCGCGGCCAGTGCCATAAGAGAATCGGCAGCCTGACACAGACCATCGTAAGTGGTCTCGCCACGAGCTTCCAGAACCATCTCGAAGCCGCCGGACGCGCCCAGTCCCGGAATTATCGGTGGCGATGATACATGCACGTCGCTTTCCGGATAACTTGAGAGTTCAGAAACGATGCGTCGGCGTATCTCGGCAATATCCTGCGTCTGTCGCTCCTCCCAGGGTTTCAGAATGACTGTCAGGGTAGAGTGTGATTGGTTTGTGCCTACCCGGGGCGATGAACCTGTGACATTCAGGACATATTCGACATCCGGATCCTCGGCCAGATAGGCCATGGCACGGTCGGTCACAACGCGTGTGCGTTCTATTGTGGAGCCTTCCGGCAACCCCAGCTCGACGGTGAAGTAGCCCTGATCCTCGGCGGACATGAAGCTGGTGGGCAACGCCTTGTTGAGCAACCAAATAAGGATTAGAGACATTCCGAAAGCAAAGAGCATGCGTCGGGGATGGGAGATGGCCACGCCGACTTTGCCGCAATAGAAATTATTGCCCTTGCGCAGCCACTTGTTTATCAGGCGGAACACCTTGGCCTTACGTTTCTTCCCTTCCGGTCGCAGGAGTTTTGAACACATCACAGGCGACAATGTGAGAGCCACAACCGTGGAAATGAGCACCGATACTGCGATTGTTATAGTGAACTGCCGGTAAAGCTGTCCGGTGATGCCGGGCAGAAAGCTGACGGGGACAAATACAGCACAGAGCACGAGCGACATAGCCACAAGTGATGAACCGAGATTATCCATGGCCCGCGCAGTGGCCTCGAACGGTTCTAGGTGGTCTTTGTTCATTATTCGGTCCACATTCTCCACCACCACAATAGCATCGTCGACGACAATACCGATGGCAAGAATGAGACCCAACAGGGTGAGCATGTTGAGCGAGAAGCCGAATACGAGCATTACTCCGAAAGTGCCTATGAGAGAGATCGGCACGGCGATTATGGGGATGAGAGTGGCGCGCCAGTTCTGCAGCGACAGGAACACCACAAGAATCACCAGAAGCAGGGCCTCAAAGAATGTGCGGTAGACATGATGAATGCTCTCGGATATGTATGTGGTCATGTCGAAAGGTATCTGATATGAGATGCCTTCCGGAAAGTTTTGGGCAATCTCTTTCATCGCGGCCGATACATGTTCTGCAACGTCCATCGCGTTGGCGCCGGGAAGCATTGTGATGTTGAGCACGGCGGCGTTTCCGCCGTTGATTCCGCTCTCGGTGGCGTAGGTTGAGGCCTCGAGTGAAACGCGGGCCACATCGCGCAGGCGGATCATGGAGCCGTTGGGATTTGCCCTCACCACGATATCCTCGAATTCCTCGACGCTCGACAGACGTCCGCGGGCCACGATGGGCACAGTGATATCCACGCCGTTATTAGGTGTCTGGCCGAGCACGCCGGCGGCACTCTCGCGGTTCTGATCCTTGAGAGCGTTCTGGATGTCTTTGACGGTCAGGCCCATATCGGCGAGTTTGTCAGGCTGAAGCCATATCTGCATGGCATAATAGCGCCCTCCGACATTGCTCACTGAGCCCACACCGGGAATACGGCGCAGGATGTCAACCACATTAAGGGTTGCATAGTTCGACAGATATATCTCGTCGAACTTGGGATCGTCGCTCATGATAGTGATGGTCATGAGACGCGTGGCGGTTTCTTTTTCAACGCTGATGCCGTTCTGAACCACTTCGGCCGGAAGTCGGCTTTCGGCTTTCTTTATACGGTTCTGAATGTCGACGGCCGCAAGTTCGGGGTCGATGCTGATGTCGAATGTAACTCGCGCGGTGAATCCGCCGGAATTGGAACTTGTCGACGACATGTACAACATGCCGGGCGCTCCGTTCAGCTCCTGTTCGATTGGGGTTGCCACAGCCTGAGTCACGGTGAGTGCGTCGGCGCCGGGATAGCTCGCTGACACCTTGACTATCGGAGGGACAATCTGCGGATATTGGTCCACAGGCAGCATCAGCAATCCGATTGAACCGATTATGGTTATGACTATCGAAATTACGATAGAGAAGACCGGATGGTGCAGAAAGAAATTCTTTTTCATGAGCCGGATGATCAGTCGGTGTAATCGTCGAAGTCATCAGATTCCTCCACGGGGTCGACTTTCTGCCCGTGTTTCACTTTCTGATAGCCCTCGATGATGATGTTTTCGCCACGGGCAAGTCCGCGTTCAATTATTGTGGAGTTTGCCACTTCCGGACCAGTCTCTACATAGCGCCGTTCAACTATGGAATCCGGTTTCACCACATAAACGTATGCACCGCCTTTTTCGATTTCGAGAGCCTTGGACGGGATGGCTATGGCCTGTTCGCGCACATCCATCAGTAGCTTGACCTTAGTGAATTCTCCGGGAAGCAACGTATGATCGGGATTAGCCATTTCGGCCCGGACACTGAATGTTCCGGTCTTGGGATCGACACGCGGGTCGGCGAAATCAACCAGTCCGCGCAGCGGATAAATGGAACCGTCGGCAAGCGTGACCGTGACCGAAGGATCCCAGTTGCGAGATTCGTCCCGCTGGCCGAGATTTACGTTACGCGCTTTGGAATTAAGATAGTCGAGCGATGTCATCGAGAATTCGATCTGAACGGTGTCGCTGTTGACAATCGTGGCCAGCAATGTCTTGCCTGACGAACCCACGAATGTGCCGACATCGGCTTTGCGCTCAGACACATAGCCCGAAATGGGCGCCTCGACGCGTGTGCCGCTGAGTTCGAGTTCGGCCGCCGCCAGTTCCGCACGGCACACCTGGACATCGGCCTTGGCGCTTTCATAGGCGGCCTCGGCGTTGTCGAGGTCGAGACGCGAAGCCGCATTCTGTTCATACAGCGGGCGAATGCGTTCAAGGTCGCGTTCAGCTTTTTTCTCCACAGCTATTGCCTTGACAAGTTTTGCCTTGGCCTTATCGGCGTTGGCCTTGTACATTCCGGGGTCGATGCTGAAAAGCAATTGTCCCTTGCGAACGAACGTACCTTCGTCAAAGAACATCTTTTCAAGAAAACCCTCTACATGAGCATGCACCTCCACAAACTGTCGGGCACGTATACGTCCGACATACTCCCCATATATATTAATGTCGTTGGTTTCTACGGTTTCTACCATTACCGGTGTCAGAGGAGGCAGTACATTTTTTTTTCGTAATGCCAGACACAATGCGACTATGCCACCAATGATGATCAGTGCTACCGGTATTATTAATTTAGGATTCCGAAAGATGCTGCGTTTTTTCGGAGTAGAGGATGATGAATACATGTCCATGAGATCACGTGGCATGAAAGGTAATACTATATATAATGTAATTGTACGAACCCGATTCTTTTGACTGGGTATAGATGCACTCTTAACAGTAACTACAAAGGTGGTGAAATGTTCGGAAACTGCATAATTTCCCGGCCAAACTTTTGTTACAATAAGATTACAAACATTACACAAATACATGTCTGTGACACAAGTGTAACAGGGATGTAACATCTTGCAACATTTGTAATAAGTTTAATTACAGTGTTTTATATAGTGGTAAAATCAATATTCGCTCAATTAATATCCTTTAACTATAAAAATATTGACACGTCGATTTTTTGTCCCAACTTTGCATCG
>CAMWNG010000088.1 GCA_947175575.1 uncultured Bacteroidales bacterium
ATCTCTCGACGATATGCGTCCTCAGCATTAACAAATATTGGGGAACCGGGTCTTATGATTTCCGACGCGACAAACGAATTTTTCCGACCGTGAAATTATTTCTTGTCGATGGCGAACACGGAGCCTTCGATGAGCGATGCGAATACCGTGCCGGTGACGGGATCTACTTCGAAACCGTTCACCTCGCTCGTACCCAGAGGGAGCGACCACAAGACTTGCCGGGTGGCCGGATCCACTGCTGTTATTATGCCCCTGCGGCTGCCTGCATATACCACTCCGTCGTGCTCAAGTACGATGCAAGGTGCGTGGTCGTACCCTATTCCCATATCAACAGCCCAGAGTTCGGTGAATTCAGGGGCAGTGGCATCGACACACACAAGTTCACCGTCCATTGTCTTGGCATAGGCACGTGTGCGGTCGGCCGATGCACCGAGCGATTCGCGGTAGCGGTGGGAATTGTCGCGCCAGATCGTGGCACCGGTGGCGGGATCGACGGCTGTCATGAACCGATCCGGAGCAACCACAATTATCTGACTTTCATTAACCACCGGCACTACATTACCCGGGCCGAGCATATTGGCGGCGCGGCCATTGTTCCATTTCCAGTTGACGGATCCGTCGGAGAGATTGACCGAACGAAGGTTGGTGTCCCACGCGCCGAAGACAGCTTTTGCAGAGTCAGGCGAGAGGGTCGGAGCACCTTGACAATAATTGCCGAGCGAATCGAGAGTCCAGACGAGTGCGGCAGTCCCGGGATCACGCATTTCGAGGCGTTTGTATCCGCCCTGAAGCCAGCCGTAAGGTGTGCGGATCCCGTCGGCTACATACGGACCTTCGACCGACGGATAGAAGTCGGTGCGACGACCTTCAGGCGAAATCACGAGCACTCCTGTAGCGGTGGGAAACGCAATATTTCCGCTGTCGAGTACGAATGGACGTGAAAAAAGCGACGCACCGGTCGGCACTGCCCAGAGACGGCGTCCGGTGGCGCGCGATACGGCCACAGCCTCGCCGAGGGAGTTGCCGAAGTAGACATTTTCATTGTCGAAAGCCACGCGGGTGAACACCGAGGCATGATCGTTGGTGAGACACCGCACGCTGAATCCGTCGGGTTCGCTCCACACAACGGGTTCATGCGGCACGGGGGTATGTTCGGTTTCGGCTGCAAAAGCGAAACGGCGTGCGGCGGGCATTCCGAGGCGTTTCTCGCTCACAAAAACCGAGTCGGGTGTCACCTCCACGATAGAATATCCGTAATCGCCGTCCTTCATGTCGAGAGCGCGGACCATGGCACCCGGAATGGCACCGGGAACATCGCCGGCGGTGTAGTCTATCCAGCGGTGATAATGGCCGTTTATATGCGCTATTACGGGATAATGCGACAGCGCGTCGGTGTATTCGTAGAAGTTGTCGAGATCTTCGTTGAGGGGATAATGGTTCACGGACAGGACTCGTTTTCCCGGAGCCAGACGCTCGTCAAGCGTGCTTTGAAGCCAGGCAAGATCCTCGGTTTTGATGTGGCCGTCGCCCATCTTCATGAACGGGCCGCATGATATACCTATAATAATAAGCGAATCTTTCTCCGTCACGAAACGATCGTTGCCGAAAGTGTCGAAAAATGTCTTCGTGGCCGACTGACTCCAAGTGGTCTCATGATTGCCGGGGATGACAAACAACGGATGCGAGATGGAATCGAGGATTGACTTCACGTTTGCCAACTCGCGGTCGGAGCCTTCGTTGGTGAGGTCGCCGGTGAGAAGCACCATGTCGAAAGGAGCGGCGTTGATTTCGCGGACGGCCTCGCGCAGACGTGGTTCTGAGGCGTTACCGGGCGTGATGTGGATGTCGGTCAGTACGGCCATCTTCTGGGCGGAGGCGGCCAGACAGCCAAGCAATGCTATCGAAAGGGGTAGTATGTGTTTCATGGCAAGTTGTTTACAGATTTAAGTAATGGTCGGGGTTTCCGAAGGGCATTCAGCCCGTTACCACTGCAAAGATAAGAATTTTTTTTGGCCGGATAAAATATTTTCACAATGCCGATACTCTTGCATATTCAATTTGATTTGATTAACTTTGCGGTATCCTTGAAAGTCCGAGTCGGAAGAGTTTTCCGGCAGAGAAGGCCGACAGAATCCAAAACCGGATGTCCGCCAACACCTAATCATCACATTTACAAAATAATAACCAATTCAATTCATCACAATACCTTTACCATTCATCAAAAAAAATCAAACTGTAAAAAACCTTTTATCAACCAAGCTTGTTAGAATGATACAAGGTCGGAAACAAGCAAACACCACCTTGTCTGACACACTGAAAAAATAACTCTAAAACATATCGAAATGAAAAAAGTCGCATTATTCTTAGCTATCGCACTCGGCACCATGGCCGCATCGGCACAAAACATTGCCAAAAACGAACTCAAGCAGCTTCAGGCTTTCCTTGCCCAGCCCGCCGCTGAAGCAACCACAAACGCCGAAGCTCTCAAAATCACCGATACCAAGAACGTCGCCGCATGGGAAGGCGTTACTGTTGAAAACGGTCATGTTACCGCTATCGACTGGAAAGGCAAAAAGCTCGCCGGCACCCTTGACCTGGCCAACTTCCCCGCACTCACCAAAGTGGACGTTTCACGTAACAAACTGACAGCGATGACCGTGGACAACGACGCCGCCCTCACCGAGATCAACGCATCACGCAACGCCCTCGCTGAATTCAGCATGGTAGGCTGCTCGCAGGTGACAGACCTCAGCGTCAACAACAACCGTCTCAACGAACTCGACGTCACCGCAGTTCCTTTCATCCAGAAACTCAATGTAGCAGGCAACCACCTCGCAGCCCTCAATGTGAGCAACTCCGCTACCCTCAAAACTCTCAACTGCCAGTCGAACGAACTCGAATCTCTCAGCGTTGACAACTGCACGGCTCTCGAGAATCTCTACTGCGGTTACAACAAGCTCACCAACCTCACCCTCGCAGGTCTCACCAACCTCAAGAACCTGAACGTGGATGACAACCGCCTCTCCGACATGATCGTCAGCAACCTTCCCTCACTGAGCTTCTTTGTCTGCTCCGACAACGACATGAAGAGCCTTAACGTCAACAAATGCGGCGCTCTGCTCGACCTCGTTTGCTCCTACAACGACCTCACCTCGCTCAATGTACAGGATTGCCCCCAGCTCCAGTTCGTAGACTGCTCCTACAACGATCTCACCTCGCTCAACCTGAGCAACCAGACCTTCCTGCAGCGTCTCCTCTGCGACAACAACGAACTCACCAACCTCGACGTGACCTTCGACTCCTCGCTGACATACATCAACTGCCGCTTCAACCAGATCGTAACCCTGCTCACCACCGGATGCCCCAACCTCCACATGGTAGCAAGCGAATGGAACTATTAAAAATATAAGCACTCCATACGAGAGTTGCATCTCTAACCAAGATTCATGAGTTCACCGCCCGGACAGCCTCCGGGCGGTGATATTTTATATAAAAAATTTGAGAGACTCGGAAAAATGTCTAACTTTGCAGTTAAATCGCGATTATAGATCATATGACTGAGAAAAAAGACCAGCTCGACCGAAGATATCTGCGTATGGCACGCATCTGGGCGGAGAACTCATACTGCGTGCGCCGCAAGGTCGGGGCGCTGATTGTCAAGGACAAGATGATTATCTCCGACGGCTACAACGGGACGCCCGCGGGGTTCGAGAACGTGTGCGAGGACGAATCCGGACTCACAAAACCATATGTCCTGCACGCCGAGGCCAACGCGATCACCAAGGTTGCGCGCAGCAACAACTCCAGCGAAGGTTCCACCCTCTACATCACCGCCTCGCCCTGTGTCGAGTGTGCCAAACTCATCATCCAGGCCGGCATCCGCAGGGTGGTGTTCAACGAACTTTACCGCCTCACCGACGGTGTGGATCTCCTCAGCCGCGCAGGCATAGAATGTGTCCATATTCCTGACCTCGACAATGAGTGACAGTGCCTCAAAGGACGGCTCGCGCCGCAGTCTGATTTCATGGCTGCCCCTCATCGGGGCCGCATTGTTCTGCGGCGGCATGTGGCTCGGCTATCTGCTGGCGGACGGCGACCGCATCACTCCGGCGCAGGCCAAACTGAACACAATCTTCGAGCTTATCGAGGAAGATTATGTCGACACGGTGGACATGGATTCACTTGTGGAGATGACGATCCCGATGCTGCTAAAGAACCTCGACCCGCACAGTGTATATGTCCCCGCTGCCGCGCGCGAACGCGCCAACCGCGACCTCGAAAGCTCGTTCTTCGGCATCGGCATCACCTTCCAGATTCTGAACGATTCGGTGTGTGTGGTTGAGGTGGTGCCGGGAGGTCCGGCCGAACTTGAGGGCGTGCTCGCCGGCGACCGCATCGTGGCCGTGGACGGTCAATCTCTCATAGGCAAGGATATCGACAATGAGGCCGTGTTCGGGCTTCTTCGCGGACCGAAAGACTCCCCGGTTGAGATAACCGTAGTGCGTGCCGGAGAGCCTGCTCCGCTCAAATTCAATCTGATACGTGATGTTATTCCCTCAGTGAGCATCGAGGCGTCGTACCTGATGAATGATTCGGTAGGTTATGTGCGGCTGAGTAAATTCGCCGCAAACACCCACACGGAATTCCTGCAGGCGATGACTGACCTGCGCTATAACGGTGCTACATGCTTCATCATCGACCTGCGCGACAACAGCGGCGGCCTGCTCGACCAGGCCATCCTGATTGCCAACGAATTGTTACCCGCAGGCAGCGATATCGTTTCAGTCCGCGGCCGTGACAGCTCGAACGACTCCCACTGGCAGGCGGACGGCACATCGCTTTTCGCCGAGTCGCCCCTCGTTGTGCTTGTGGATGAGTTCACCGCATCGTCCTCTGAAATCGTGGCCGGTGCGGTGCAGGACAACGACCGCGGCCTTATCCTCGGACGCCGTACCTACGGCAAAGGCCTTGTGCAGCACAAGATCGCACTTCCGGATTCATCCGAGATACGGCTTACCGTGCAGCGCTATTACACCCCGTCGGGACGCTCGATTCAGAAGCCATTCAAACCCGGGGAACTGGACGAGTACGAAACCGAAGTCATGGGACGCATCGCTTCCGGCGAGCTGTTCAGCGCAGATTCGGTAAAACTCAACTCCACCGAGATTTTCACCACCCTGTCCGGCCGTCCCGTCTATGCCGGAGGCGGCATCATGCCCGATGTGTTCGTGGCATCCGACACCACAGGCTATACATCATACTATCTCCGTGTGGCCAACGAAGGCCTCATCACCTCGTTCGCCTACGAATACGCCGACCTCAACCGGGCCGACCTCTCGGAGTCGCGTTCCGTAGACGAACTGCTCTCCAAGCTGCCCGGCCATGACGTATTACTCTGGGCCTTCGTGAAATACGCCGCCGACAACGGCGTACCCCGACGCTGGTACTACATAAACAATTCCGCCGAATTGATTGTTAACCTACTGACCGCCCACATAGCCCGCGACATCCTCGGCGTCGACGCGTTCTATCAGATCGTCAACCGGCGCGACCCTGTGGTCAACGAGGCTATCCGCCGGCTAAATCAGGGCATAGACCTGTCTAAAACCGAGTAGTCATGAACAAAGAATCAATCCGCACCCGCGTAAAGGCCCGCAAGAGCCTCCTTTCACCTGCCGACCGCGCCTCGGCCGCCGAACGCCTGTTCCGCATGCTCGAACAGACCGCGGCCTTCATGATGGCCGACCATATACTGATGTATCATTCGCTGCCCGACGAGGTGTCGACACGCGAATTCCTCGACCGCTGGCATTCGCGCAAGCGGTTCTATCTGCCTCGCGTCAACGGCGTTAACCTTGAAATCCTGCCCTACGACAAGTCTCGGCTTCATCTCGGCGCGTTCAATATCGAGGAACCGGACGGCACCGACACCGCCGACATCAACGACATAGAGCTGATAATCGTGCCCGGTGTGGCGTTCGACAGTCGCGGCAACCGTATCGGACGTGGTAAAGGATTCTATGACCGTCTGCTCAAGGATACCCGCGCCACCACTATCGGTGTGGCGTTCGAATGTCAGATGGCCGATGACATCGAACCGTCGGAGCACGATGTTCCGGTGCGACTTGTCATAACCGAAGAACGTATCTATAACTGCCGATGACCGTTCCCGCTTCCCGGCTCAAGATTGAAGAAGGACGCCTGCGCATCGCTGACGCCCTGGCGCGCAGTGACGCCTATCCGTCCGAAAGCGACTGGGATTTCATCATCGAAAACCGTTTGCCGGGACTCGTAAGGCCGCTGTACGAGCGTTATCTGGCAGCGTGTATGGTTACCGAACTCGACCGCGACCGTTGTCACGAGCTTATCGAAACCCGTTTTCCTGAATATCTCGAGGTGGCTCCCCGCCACGAAGCCGTCGAAGCCATCTACGATGACCTTTATACATATACCGACGCTGCGGTACATCTCATCCGCGAGGCTCGTTTACATTCCGCCGCACATCTGGCAAATGTGCTCACCGGAGGCGATATTCATCTGTGCGTGAGTCTGATGGACTTTTATCAGGACGAATATTCCGAGGATGACGTAGAGGACATGGAGCGTCTGCTGAGTCTGATAGACAACTTGCCCGCTGTGCCACGCGTCACCCGGCACCGCACTCTGCTCGGAGTGGCCGACAAATACGTCTGTCCGGCCGGCCATGCCAACCATCCCGATACGGAATTTTGCGTGCACTGCGGACTCGACGCGCGCGGCCTCGACAGCGACGAGGAGGACATCATCACCGCATACACACTGCGCACCCGAGCCCTCCGCAATCTCATCGACAACGGCGAATTCTGAATTAAATCATACAAAAGAACGTCCCTTTTTGGGCGGATTGGCAGGCGGATGCGGCGCAAGGGATCCGCAGACGTCCCGGCTGCGGTGCCAACCCGACAAAACACCACCCGACAAAATCGCGTCTTTGTAGGGGCGCAATATTTTTGCGCCCACTGCGTACAGGAGATGCGGATGCGGAGATCCATCCGGCGGGACGGTCGTCGTGGGCGCAAAAATATTGCGCCCGTACAAGGTTGCGGAGATTTCGTCGGGTTGGATATGGTCGGGTTGGCAGGCGCGCCCGAGACGTTCGCGCGTCCCTTTTTGGTCGGGTTGGCAGCCACGCCGGAGGGCGGCGTGGTCCGGTGTATGAACATGCAGAAGAGCGCAGCCCGGCGAAGGGTTGCGCTCTTTTGAATTGTTATTATGGGATCAGTGAATTAGTTCACGGCGATCTTCTGTACTGCCTGGCCCTGACGGACGATGTAGATGCCGGGCAGAAGCGACTCGCGGCTGTCTCCTACCTTCATGCCATTGAGGTTGTAGACCTCGTATGGGGCCGAGTAGTCGACATCGGTGGTGACTGCGCTAACGCCTGTGATGTAATTGGTCCGGATGACCAGTGACCCGTTGCTTCCGGCGGGCAGCAGCAGGGTGTTTCCTTTAAGTTCGGAAAGCATTT
>CAMWNG010000089.1 GCA_947175575.1 uncultured Bacteroidales bacterium
CTCTTATCCACAAACTTTTTGCAGGTGTTCAGTTGCAAGTTACAGTAGACGGACACCGACCTAAAGAGTGGTTTATTGTTCCTTTTAAGGTGATTAAAGAGGCTATAAATGCCATTATCTTAGGCAAACCTATTGAATATAATCCCAGATTGCAGCAGCTTATTTATCTTTCTTAAAACGCTTGCAACCTGATGGTCGGACACATGCGTATGTCCGCTCTGACAACTTTGAAGACATTATCAGAAAGTCCACGAAATGAGTGTATTAAAAACGTGAAAGCGAAAGAGTTTTCTTTTCTTTCGCTTTCTTTCAAATATGAAAGAACTATAAGCGACTTTGAGACTGCATAAGGCATGTAGACGTCCGTAGCCGAGATTTGTTAGTTACGATATTGCCTGGTATCAGTATCGCTGAACAGTTTATTGTAGTTTCTTATAGTTTATTCGTTTTTTGAATAAACGAGAAGGTCTAAAGATGGATTGAATGCATAAGAATACCGGTACCTATGGGGACTGCCGGGTATCTGTGTAAAATGGTTCGTTTTGGGATTGGAGAACAATCGGATTGTTTAATTTGTTAGAAATCGAAACATTATGCTTTTATTGACATGAAAAGAACGACAATCTTATTGGCTCTTGCGATTATCGCAATGACGGCGGCGGCCGGCGGTCGCGGCAATGTATTCTCACGTACAAATAAGGGACAAAAAACAGAGCGGACAGCTGCTGTAAATTCTCAACGTAACAAAGCGGACGCTGTCTTCGAATCTGTGAAACAACAGTATGAGCAGGGTAAAATCTCGGCTGACAGTGTAGTTTCCCTCGCATTATATCACAAGGTTTGGAGCCCGGAACTGGCGGAACGCTGCCTGCAACTGGTGATGCGTAACGGCAATCCGCGAACGATGGCCGAGCTCGGAGTGCTGTATGCATTCTCGCCGGAGTTCTCAGGACGCGCCTCTGAGGGAGTACGACTCCTTCAGGAGTCCGCCAAGGCCGGCTATAACGATGCGAACGCTTATCTCGGCTTCTATTACTATACGCAAAAAGACTATAAAAAAGCAAAGACATATTTTGACGCCTGCCGTGAGATAAAGTACGGATTCGCCGATGCCGCCATCGGCGGCATGTATATCGAAGGCAAGGGGGTGAAGGAAGACCCTGTCAAGGCCCGGGAATATTACCGGCAGTCGGCTCTGAAGGGCTATCCGCGAGGTATGACTCTGTACGGATTCAATCTCCGCGCCACCGGTGGCGGTCCTGTCAATTACCCTGACGCATTCTATTGGCTTTACATGGCCGGCGATCTGGGTGAGGATGCGGCCCGCACCGCGCTCTTCCTTCCACGTCGTAAAGGTAATGTAGGCGAGACCGATACCGAGAAAGATGCCGCGATGGCTCTACAATGGATCGAAATGGCGCAGGCGGGCAAGAACATCAAGAACGAACCGATTTACAAGGACGGATTCCTCGCCGGCCTCAAGGACAGGGAAAGAGCGGCAGAACAGGGAGACGACTGGGCGCGCTTTTATCTTGGCAGCATGAACTACAACGGTGATTTCCTCAATCGCAATTATGATCAGGTGCTCCGCTACTATATCCCTATCTCCCAAAACGCAAAACTTCCGGCACCGGTGCTCGCTTTGGTCAACGAACGTCTCGCCCGGATATATACCGAGGGTAAAGTTGTGAAAGCTGATCGTGCAAAGGCCGAACATTATATGCGTGAGGCCGCCCGTCACGGAAACCTGACGGCTTATAAGACCGTAGAAGGCATCAGCGAATAAAACGTAGAAATCTACACAATGCGTGGCATGCGAAACCGTTCGCGTGCCACGCATTGCAGCTAATTATCTACCGGGATTTTCCGAACAGTCGCAGGAGTTCGCCGATGAGAAGCACGGGTGACGTGCCTGCGATTATGATTATCCAGTCGGTGAACTTCAGGGGTTCGACATTGAAGAAGTCTCCGCCGACACTCACGATGAGTATTTGTCCGAAAAGTATTATGAGGGCGATAAGGACGAAACCGCCGCAGTCCTTGAAATGGAATGCAGACCGGCCTGTGCCGAAGGCGCGGGCATTGAACATGTTCCAGAACTGAAGGAATACGAAAATCGTGAAGAACAGGGAAAGTTCGTAGTCGCTGAGTCCGGTGTTGGCCCCGATGGGCAGTGTGCCTATCTGTGTAAGGCAGGTGAGGTCAGTATGCTCGAAATAATACAGTAGCCCGAGCAGCACGAGAAAGAAGATGCCGCCCACACCAATCACAGACCGCCACATGGCTCCTGAGATGATGAAGGCATCGCGCGGGCGTGGTTTATCTTTCATTACGGAAGCCGAGGGGGCGAGCGACGCGAGCGCCATGGCGGCGAATGTGTCCATGATGAGGTTCACCCACAGCATCTGTGTGACGGTGAGCGGGGACTGCAGCCCCATGAACGCCCCGGACAGCACTATGAGGCATGCGGCGACATTCACGGTCATCTGGAAGAGGATGAAACGCTGGATGTTGCGGTAGAGCGAGCGTCCCCACATAACGGCGCGTCCGATCGATGAGAACGAGTTGTCGATGATGGTGATATCCGAGGCTTCCTTGGCCACGGATGTGCCGTCGCCCATCGAGAGTCCGACATGTGCTGTCTTGAGCGCGGGTGCATCGTTGGTGCCGTCGCCTGTTACGGCCACCACCTCGTTGCGCGCCTGAAGTGCTTCGACGAGGCGTTTTTTGTCCATCGGACGGGCGCGTGCGATTATTTTCAGATCGGCCACGCGTTCCAGCAGTTCGCTGTCGGAGAGTTCAGCGAATTCAGTGCCGGTGATAATCCGGCGGTCACCGTCGGCTGCATCGTCCCACAGGCCTATCTGACGGCCGATTTCCTTGGCTGTGCCCGGAGTGTCCCCGGTCACAATCTTCACTTTGATACCGGCGTCAGTCACCTCGCGGACAGCGTCGGGAACATCGGGTCGAACAGGGTCGGAGATTGCTACGATTCCGAGGAATTTGAGATTGTCTGCGACCAGTCTGTTGTTCTCGATGGTGCGGTCGCCGTCAGCAATTTCCTGATAAGCGAAACCGAGGGTACGCATTGCCTGATTCTGATATTCAAGCAGGAGTGCATCGATTTCCTTACGTGTCACACCGGAAGTATCCTTACACATGCTGAAGATGATTTCGGGTGCGCCTTTGGCATAAAGGATGGTCTTGCCGGAGGCTGATCTGACCACGGTGGCCATGTATTTCCGCTCGGTGGTGAACGGGAGTTCCTCGATGCGTTCGGCCTTGTCTTTCAGGTCAAGATAGTCAATTCCTCTTTCATGGAGCCAGAGAAGCAGTGCTCCCTCGGTGGGATTGCCAAGTGTCTGTGGTTTATCTCCCGAAAGGTCAAGCTGTGCGGTGGAGTTGACGGCGATTCCTTCGTAAAGCACATCGTCGGACGGATTGCCGAAGAAGTCGGCCTTATAGACCTGCATCCGGTTCTGTGTGAGCGTGCCGGTCTTGTCGGTGCAGATGACGGTGGTGGCGCCCATTGTCTCGCAAGCGTGCATCTTGCGCACAAGATTGTTGGTCTTGAGCATGCGGCGCATGGAGTAGGCGAGAGAGAGGGTGACGGCCATCGGCAGTCCCTCCGGCACTGCCACCACGACCAGCGTCACCGCAACCATCAGGGTCTGGAGGAAATAGGCGAGAAACGGCAGCCACTCAAATTCCGGCACGGTGATGAAATACATCACCATACGGCCTATGATAACAGCGGCCGCGAAGGCATACGAAATGCGAGTGATGAGAGTCCCGAGCCCGTCGAGTTGTTCGTTAAGCGGCGTTTTGACGCTGTCATCAATCTGTGCGGCCACAAATACTTTTCCGTTCTCGGTGCTGTCACCGACGGCCAGCACCCGCATGATGCCGTGTCCTTCCATGATTTTTGTGCCACGCATGGCGTGATTGCTCGGGAATGTGGCTTCAGGGTCGAATTCAGCCGGATCGGTAGTCTTGTGGCATATCGGCTCGCCCGTCAGGGTCGATTCGTCGATGTTGAGCATGACGGCTTCGAGCAATTCACCGTCGGCGGGGACTTCCTCGCCGGTGTTGAGAATGACTATATCGCCTACAACGACATCCTTTTTGGGAATCCGCATGGCATTGCCGTCGCGGATGACCTGCACGGGCTCGTCGTCGTTCACCTGATTCAGCAGGGCAAATTCCCTGTCAGCTTTCAGTTCGAAGAAAAATGCGAGACCGGTGGCCAGCAGGATGGCTATGAAAATGCCGACAGGTTCGAAGAAAACTCCGGCGCCCAGTCCGAGTCCCCAATATTCATAGCACGAAATTCCTACCGAAAGCAGTCCCGCGATCATAAGGATGATAATCAGCGGATCGGAGAATTTCGCGAGGAAAAGTTTCCAGAGCGGTGTCTTTTTCGGGGGAGTGAGGACGTTTTCACCGTTGAGTCGGCGACTCTCCGCAGCCTCCGCCTCCGTCAGTCCTCTGTAAGTATGCTGGGGCATATTCCGGGGTGTTATTCGGCTGACTGATTCATAAGGTTACGTGTCGACTCGAGAATGGGCAGATTGGTCTCGGTAGGCACATAAATCACGGTCTTGTTGCTGAGGTCGGACTGCTGACGCACCCAAAGATACTGGATGTATGTGGGCGTGAGGCTGCCGTTCTCGATGCGGATGGCTTCGGCGGCGCCTTTGGCGCGTTCGATCTCTGCCTGAGCGTTCAGTTTCTCGGCCTCCAGATTGGCTTTTGCCTCCTCAATCTTGATTTTCCGGTTCTGTTCGGCCTTGGCGAATTCAGCCTTGCCCTCCATCTCCTGCGACCATACATTGTACCACGGCCGTATGAACGCCATGGCTATCACGAAAAGAATTATTCCTGCCACTACCCAGAGAATACTTTTCAACAGTCCGGGGGTGAGATTAACGCCGTTATTGTTGTACATATCGCTTTGTTTTAAGCAACTCTTCAAAATTAAAACGGTACAAAGGTAGCGTCTTTTTATTACATGACCAATAATCGGGCCGAAAAAACAGGAAGTCGGACCGACATAAGGCCGGGATTATGTCTGACATATTGTGGAATGGAAAAAATTTCGTAGCTTTGCGTAGCGTAATTAGTAACTATAAACGTAAATCCCCGATATGTGGCTCGTAGAGACATTAAGACACACGCCGGCGCTGGCCGTATTCCTGACAATAGGTCTGGGCTTTCTGCTCGGTAAATTCAAAATAAAGGGCATAGCCCTCGGTACAGTCACCTCAGTGCTGATAATAGGGGTGCTTGTAGGACAGATGGACATAAATGTGGGCGGTCCGCTCAAATCGGTGTCCTTTCTGCTGTTTCTTTTCTGCATAGGCTACAGTGTGGGGCCGCAGTTCTTCCGGTCGCTGCGCGGCGACGGATTGCGCGAGGTTCTGTTCGCACTCGTCGTGTGCGTGCTTATTCTGGGCGCGTCGGTTGGTGTGGCCTTCCTTTTCGGACTCAATCCGGGGCAGGCCGCAGGCATGATGGCCGGAGCATCGACGGCTTCGCCCATAGTCGGAGCGGCGGAGGATACGATAAACTCTCTCCCGGGAAGTGCCGAAGAGCTGAAGTCGATGACGGACGCCATCGCCGTGTGCTATGCCATGACGTATGTATTCGGCACTTTAGGAGCAGTATGGCTTCTCGGTTATGTCGGACCGGTCATGATGGGCGGCCTTGACAAGGTGAAGGCCATGACCCGCGAGCTCGAGAAGACACTGAGTCCGGCTTCAGGGAGCGACCCGGCGAGTTTCAACGCATGTCGCCCTGTGGCGTTCCGCGCTTATGTGACCGACGGAAGCTTCATGAGCGGTCCTCGAACGGTCGCTGATATTGAAAAGGAGTTTGAGAAAACCGGTAAACGCGTGACAGTCGAACGCCTGGAGCGAGCCGACGGTTCGGAGCGTATAGACGCCATCACTCCTGAAACGGAGATCCTGCCGGGTGACTGCGTTGCATTGGCCGGTCGCCGCGAGATGATCGTGGGTGATCTCGGTTGGCTCGGACACGAGGTGCCGGGGGTGAGTCTGCTCTCGTTTGCTGTCGAGGACGTGGATGTGACAGTGGCCAAGCGGTTCGGAGTCAAAACGGTTCGCGAGATGTTCGACAACGCCTGGATGGATGGAGTAGATATAAAGAGCATAAGACGCAATGAAGTGGCTCTGAATCCTCTCGAACAGACAGAGATCAGACCCGGTGATATTGTCGAACTGGTCGGTCTCAAGAAAAATCTTGACCGTGCGGCGCATGAGATAGGCTATGCCGATCCGCGCACCCTCGCCACCGATTTCGTGTTCGTGGGTCTCGGAATTCTGTTAGGAGGCCTGATAGGTGCGCTCGCCCTGAAGATAGGGAGTGTGTCGGTGAGCCTCGGCGCGAGTGGCGGAGCGCTGGTTGCGGGTCTTGTGCTTGGCTGGCTGCGCGCTAAACGTCCGGTCTACGGTGCCATTCCCAAGGCGTCACTGTGGGTGTTCAACAATCTGGGACTGAATATGTATATAGCCGTCATCGGCATAGCGTCCGGACCTTCGTTCGTGAGTGCGTTCGCGGAGGTGGGACCGAAGATCTTCGTGGCCGGACTGATCGTGACACTCGTGCCGTTGTTTCTGGCGATACTTATCGGCCACAAGCTGTTCAAGTTCCATCCGGCAGTTACACTCGGCTGCTGCGCCGGTGCCCGAAAGACTACCGCCGGCCTCGGTGCCGTTCAAGAACGTCTCGGCAGCAGTGTGCCGGCGTTAGGTTATACAATCACATACGCTGTGTCGAACACCGTTCTTATCATCTTCGGTATTATTCTTGTGCTGCTTACGGCTTAGACCCCGTTCCCAAATATTTGTTAATGCTGAGGACGCATATCGCCGGTGAGATGCGGTGGTAAGGAAACTTTTTTCCACACTACACAATTAAAAGCGCCCAAATTCGGTTATCTTTCAGGCGATTAAACAGAAACTACGAACAATTTCTTCACACTTCAAAAGGGATTGCAATGGTAGCATGCGCAATGTTTATGTTGCGGTTTGTATAATCCAACTACACCCCGAAATCCTTACATATCATTATTCTTACTTGTCCGAGGCATAAGTTACCTTTGCCACGGCCAAGCGTCATGCATCTGCGTCCGCTTGTTTCGGTCACAATGCAACCGCATTGCTCCCTCACTGCGCGAACACATCTGCATAACGCTTGACCCCCTCAGCGTTAACAAATATTGGGGAACGGGGTCTTAATCAGCACGGCAAAACAAAAAAGGCTGTCCTTCGCGGACAGCCTTTTTGCGCTTCAAGATGGACTCGAACCAACGACCCTCTGATTAACAGTCAGATGCTCTAACCGACTGAGCTATTGAAGCGTGTT
>CAMWNG010000090.1 GCA_947175575.1 uncultured Bacteroidales bacterium
CCCGCGACCCCGACCTTGGCAAGGTCGTGCTCTACCAACTGAGCTATTTTCGCAGCTGATAACGCTGTTTTTGCGTTTGCGTTGCAAAGGTACGCATTATTTTTGATTCTGCAAGGGGTTTTATGAAAAAAATGCCCTCCGCGCACAAAATTCAGGCGGCGGAGGGGTAGGGTTGTCAACCTAATGTGTTACGTTCAAGAATCTGCGCCGAGAGTGTGTCAGCCGTATGAATCAAGGCCACCAAAGGCGATTTCTGCTGAGCCAGCCTGTAAGACTTATCCATTTCGATTGACTGCGCCGGAAGATCCCACGGCCCCATGTGCCAACGGATGGCGAAAATCTCTTGATCGTCGAGATCAAGACCGCTTCGAAGAAGCATTATCACGCTTTTCTCGCCATGACCTACCGGAAGATTGGAATAGTCTACCTCATAAGCCTCGACATCTTCCCAAACGCCGATCTCGTTGCGCTGTTTGCGATGTGTGAGACGGTAAATGTCAGTCTTGCAAACATCATGAAGCAGCGCTGAAATGGCCACGGCTTCAGGCGTGAGGAATTTTTCAGCATCGGGACGCAGTTTCAGTATAGGCTCCCTCAGAGCCATCGCCATGTCATAAACATTTAGCGAATGTTGCACCAGTCCGCCCGGGAAATTGAAATGATTGCGCGCCGAAGCCGGAGCGTCGAAGAATCCCCAGTCGGAGAGGTCCTCGATTACGTATTCGATTCCGTCGCGGCCGGTGTCGCGCAGAATCTTGCAGAAGCGTTCTTTGTTTTGTTCTTTTTGATCCATGATGAATTCAGAGTATCGGGCTCAGCAACCTCACGATGCTTGCCACGGCTCTGCGCCACAGCGGACGTTTGCGCCATGCCTGCGGCGTGATGCGGTGTGCGTGCGTGAGGTCGTTTCGATAAATTTCCGTAAGCTGCCTGTTGAGGTCTTTGGAATAGAAAAAGAGATTTCCCTCGAAGTTATGTTCAAACGAGCGGAAATCGAAATTTGTCGAACCGATTGTGACCAGTTCGTCATCTACAATAATCAGTTTTGAATGTAACATTCCCGCATCGTAGAAGTAGATCTTGATGCCTGCCCGCAGACATTCTGCGATGTACGATGCCGACGCGAAATTGAGCAACGGGGAATCCGTCTTGGTAGGAATCAGTATACGTACGTCCACCTTGGAGAGCGCTGCTGAGATCAGGCCTTTCAGCAGAGCGTCAGTCGGCAGGAAATATGGCGTCTGAATGTATATGCGCTTACGGGCGTTACCGATGGCTTTGTGGAACATGTAAGCAATGTTGCTCCACTGCGATGTCGGACCCGAAGTCACCAGTTGTGCCGCGATGTCTCCCGTGCGCCTTGTGGTAAACTTTGATGAATCCGCAGGCAGAGGCTGATTCATGAAGTGCCAATCGACGGCGAATGAATGTTGCAGCGCGGCAAGGATAGGCCCCGTCACGCGAACATGAGTGTCGCGCCACGACGCGAATTTCTTGCCTCCGTCAATGTAACGGTCGGCTATGTTCATTCCTCCAAGATAGCCTATACGTCCGTCTATTATACAGATTTTGCGGTGGTTGCGCCAGTTGATGCGCGTGCCAAGCTGCGGGAATGTCACTTCGAAAAACGGATATACCTGTATTCCGGCCTTGCGCATTCGTTTGAAGAACTTTGACTTCACCGAGAACGATCCCACATGGTCATAAATCACGCGGACATTCACCCCCTCGAGCGCCCGCCGGATCAGTATTTCAGCCACCTGAGATCCGATCCGGTCGTTCTCGAATATATAATACTCCAGATGAATGAAATGACGTGCATTTTCAAGATCGCGTAGCAGGCTGTCGAATTTCTCTTGCCCCGAAGTAAACACCTCCACCGTATTACCCGGATATATATGTCCTCCCGTAAGGGTCTGCCCAAGTCGCATCATCTGAACCGATTCGGGTTGCAGCGACTCCATCAGCCTTGTGTCGGGTTTCGGAGCCGCCTCCTTCCTTCGCATCTGTCTGCGCAGTCTTCGGCTCACCTTATGCGTGTTTTTGATGTTTCGTCCGAAAAAGAGATAGAGAATCACGCCGACCATAGGTAGCAAAAGCAGCACGGTCACCCAGGCAAGAGTCTTCACCGGATTACGGTTTTCCGAGATCACGATGACGATTATGCTGATGATGGTCAGTGCGTAGAGCGTGAAGGAAATCTCACGCACCCACGACCAATCGATCATATGAGCATAATCCGCAAACATATTCAAAGGTACGCAAAAATCACAACGTACATGCCCTGTTTAGCGTTTTTTAACAAGGATAATCCCGGAATTAGGGCTACTTCGTCCTTCTTGCCGGAGTATTTGCTCATAAGTGCATGTTTCCTCTCCTTTTTCCTATTCTGCGTTAAGCGGGAATTTGCGTATCTCGGATTTTTTTTGTAACTTTGATTTTGCTTTGCGCGGATAGCGCCGGCGTTTCCAAATGTACATTTCAGCATAAATATTATGAAGTCCCCATATTTTTTCTCCATACTTCTTCTCGCTGCATCAGGCGTATCTCAGAGTGCTTGCGCGCAGACTTATAATGTCGTAACAGCCGGAGTCGAAGAGTTTGCCCCGGTCATGAATCCGGCTATACCCGAAAAGCTGACCATTTGCGGTCAGACGGTGAGCCTTGACCCCGTGGACTACGCCGAGCGTTACGACCGCGAACTGACCTCTCTAACCTACACTCACGGCAACACACTTTTGCTGATCAAACGCGCCAACCGATACTTCCCGCAGATGGCTCCCATCTTGCGCGATAACGGTGTTCCCGAAGATGTGCTTTATCTGGCTTGTGTGGAGAGTACACTGAATCCGCGTGCTGTCTCACCTGCCAAAGCCGCCGGGATGTGGCAGTTTCTGGCTTCGACAGCAAAGGAATACGGTCTGGAAGTGAGCGACGAGGTCGACGAACGCTATAACATCGAGAAAGCCACGGCAGCCGCGGCGCGTTACCTCAAGAATGCCTACCGTGAATATGGCGACTGGAATTCAGTGTTTGCCTCATATAACGCCGGCCGCGCGCGCATCACAAAACAGCTTGACGCTCAGATGGCCGACAACGCACTCGATCTCTATCTCGTCGATGAAACGCAGCGTTATCCCTTCCGCATAATGGCCACAAAGGCTGTCATGGAGAATCCCGCTGCATACGGCTTCCATCTCACGGCTGATCAGCTCTATCGGCCCCGCGAGGTCAAGATTGTGGAAGTGAACGGACCGGTGGCGTCGTGGGCCGATTGGGCCGTGGCACACGGATGTTCCTACCGCGAACTGCGCGATGAGAACCCCTGGATTCGCGATACCAAACTGACCAACAAGACAGGGAAAACATATCGCGTGCGCGTCCCGTTGAAAGAGACTCGCAGACGTTCCACATCCAAGGTCCCGGTATTCAATCCGAACTGGGTAAGATAAATCCCCTCAAATCCAAAATTCAAGAAATAAAGAAAAATGACAGATAAAAGCCCTAAACCAAATATGGAATCGCCCGTGAGGGTCATAGGGGCGCGTGTCCATAATCTCAAGAACATTGACGTGGACATTCCTCACGGCGCATTGACGGTGATAACCGGCCTCAGCGGGTCGGGAAAATCGTCGTTGGCCTTCGACACCATCTATGCCGAAGGGCAACGTCGCTACATCGAGACATTCTCTGCCTATGCACGCAACATGCTCGGCAATATGGAACGTCCGGATGTCGACCGCATCACCGGCCTCAGCCCCGTCATATCAATCGAACAAAAGACAGTGAACCGCAATCCCCGGTCCACCATCGGAACCACTACGGAAATCTACGACTTCCTGCGCCTGCTCTACGCCCGTATCGGTCATGCGAGGTCGTATGTCTCGGGTGCCGAGATGGTTAAGTATTCCGAGGATAAGATAGTAGACCTCATCTGCGAGCGGTTCGCCGGTCGCAAGATCTACATTCTGGCGCCGTTGGTCAAGAACCGTAAGGGCCATTACAAGGAGCTGTTCGAAACTCTTCAAAAAAAAGGATTCCTGCGCGTCCGGGTCGACGGCGAGATCTGCGAGATCACGCCCGGCATGAAACTCGACCGCTACAAGAACCACTCTGTCGAACTTGTGGTAGACCGCCTGAAAGTTAATCCCGAGGATATCACACGCTTGCGCGACACCGTGACCGACGCTCTCGCTCAAGGCGACCGCCAGGTGATGATCTACGATGTGGAGGCCGACTCCGTGAGCCATTATTCACAACACCTTATGGACCCGGTGAGCGGTATATCATATCGCGAGCCGGCTCCGCACAACTTCTCCTTTAACTCTCCGCAGGGCTACTGTCCGCGCTGCAAGGGTCTGGGATATGTCAATCTCATCGACATCGAAAAAATCGTGCCCGATCCCTCGCTCAGCATTCACGACGGCGCTTTCACCCCCCTCGGAAAATATCGTAACACCACAATCTTCTGGCAACTGTCAGCCATCTGCGAAGCTCACGGAGTCTCGCTCAAGACACCCGTGAACAAATTGCCCGACGAGTGTCTCGATGAAATTCTTAACGGCACCGACCGTCGGCTTTCCGTCCATAACGACGCTCTCGGGACTTCCGTAGGCATGGGTTCTTACGAAGGTCTTGTCAAGTATATCGAGATGCAGCAGAGCGATGATGCCGGGGCGGCCGCCCAGAAGTGGAGCGGTCAATTCTACACCCGCACCGAGTGTCCTGAATGTCATGGCGACCGGCTCAACCGCGAAGCGTTGCATTTCTTCATTGACGGAATGAACATCGCCCAACTCTCGCGCCTCGACATCGACCACCTGAACCGGTGGGCGCAGACGGTCTCGGAACGGCTCGACAGCCGCGACGCCCGTATCGCCGCCGAAATCATCAAGGAGATCAGCACCCGCCTGCGCTTTCTGGTTGATGTCGGCCTCGGTTATCTGCAACTCAACCGCGCTTCGGCCACCCTCAGCGGCGGCGAAAGTCAGCGCATACGTCTGGCCACCCAGCTCGGCTCCGAGCTGGTTAATGTGCTCTATATCCTTGACGAGCCGAGTATCGGTCTGCATCAGCGCGACAATTTCAAGCTTATAAACTCTCTCAAGCGCCTGCGCGATGCCGACAATTCCATCATCGTGGTCGAACACGATCAGGACATTATGATGGCGGCAGACTACATCGTCGACATCGGACCCGGAGCCGGCCGCAAGGGCGGTGAGGTGGTGTTTGCCGGGACACCGTCCGAGATGCTTTCCACCGATACGCTCACTGCGCAGTATCTCAACGGCAAACGTCGTGTTTTCGTCCCCGAGGTCCGGCGCCCGGGCAATGGCAAGTTCCTGACGCTGAAAGGCTGCACCGGACACAACCTCAAGGATGTCACGCTCCGGTTGCCGCTCGGCACCCTGACCTGTGTGGCCGGGGTGAGCGGTTCGGGCAAATCATCGCTCGTCAACGGAACCCTCGTGCCGGTTCTTACCGGTCATTTCTACCGTTCGCTCGCTCAGCCTCTGCCCTACAAGGAAATAGAAGGCATAGAGAACATCGACAAGATCGTCACGGTGGACCAGTCGCCGCTCGGCCGTACTCCTCGCTCCAATCCCGCTACATATACAGGGGTGTTCACCGATATCCGCAACCTCTTTGTCGGACTACCCGAAGCGAAGATCCGCGGCTACAAGCCGGGTCGATTCTCGTTCAACGTGGCCGGAGGACGCTGTGAGGCATGCGGCGGTAACGGCTACAAGACCATCGAGATGAATTTCCTGCCCGACGTGCTCGTTCCGTGCGAAGTCTGCGGAGGCAAACGCTACAACCGCGAAACACTCGAAGTACGATATAAAGGCAAATCCATAGCCGATGTGCTTGATATGACCATCAATCAGGCCGTGGAATTCTTTGCCGGAGTGCCCAAAATTCTCAAAAAGATTCAGGTGCTCAAGGACATTGGTCTGGGTTATATCAAGCTCGGGCAGCCGTCATCGACCCTCTCGGGTGGCGAAAATCAGCGTGTTAAACTCGCCACCGAACTGGCCAAGAAAGACACCGGCCGCACCCTCTTCGTGCTTGACGAACCCACCACAGGGCTGCATTTCGAGGATATCGACACTCTGATGGGCATACTCAACAAACTCGTCGACCGCGGAAATACCGTACTTGTCATCGAACATAACACCGATGTGATACGCGCCGCCGATTACATCATCGACATGGGACCCGACGGTGGCAGCGGAGGCGGAAGAATCCTCGCCGAAGGCACCCCCGAACAGATTGCCGCCGGCGATTCCCCCACAGCACCGTTTATCCGTCTCTGACGAACCCCGTCCTTGCGCGCCTGCCAACCCGACCAAACAGGGACGCGCGAACGTCTCGGGCGCGCCTGCCAACCCGACCGGATCCAACCCGACAAAAAAGACCTCGCGCCGTGTCTGCAAGACACCGATCTACAGTAACCCCATACGCCAAAAGCG
>CAMWNG010000091.1 GCA_947175575.1 uncultured Bacteroidales bacterium
CACTGCGCGAACACATCTGCATAACGCTTGACCGCCTCAGCATTAACAAATATTGTGGAACCGGGTCTAAGTGAGGGAATCACGGGTGAGTACCCGTTTGGGTAAATTTCGACCTTAACGACAATCGTACCCGTTTGGGTATGGCGCGGACAGATATGTAGCAGTAACTTTGCGGTGTACAAAACAACCGCCCCTGCTATGAAACAGACAAGCGCCATACAATTCTTTATTCTTATCTCTCTTTGTCTCGTTCTGATGCTGCCAACCGGATGCACCTCCGGCCGCGGAATTGTATTCGCGAACCGCGAATGGCATGTGAGCAATCGTTACGGCCAGATAATTGACAAAGACACCACTTACCGCATGACATTCGGGAATGTACTGATTCCTGACCCGTTGATAATCGTGTCTTCCGCTGATTCAGCAGCCAAATATTCCGGAATGGAGCATTTCCTGACAGACATCCTGCACACAGCGCACCTTGACAGCGCGGAGATTCTTTTCTACGCTCCCGAAATGTTGACGATGTTCGTAAGGCCGAAAACACCCGTTACACCATTAAGACCTTCCGCAATATCATCGTCCATGGCTGATGAAAAGCCTTATACAATGTGGATTACTGAAAAAGATATGGAAGACTGGACCAGGACGTCTTCAGAAATGTACTCATACACCTATTTCAACAAACGGAAAGGCCGGCTTATCATCGTAGATTCATACGACTACGGTGACACCCCGATCGCCCAGATAACGATATTTCAGTCAAGGAACAAGGCAACCACAAAAATGTGTATTCCGGAGACTCACCGCAGATGCTTTTGGGTTGACCATGATGTAAGAAAGTATATGCACGATATCGAATTCTGGGCGGCCCAGGTGGAAGCACGGAGGGCACATGCCCTCGCCAATTATAAAATCGGTCAGGAACAGAAATTAAGAAACTACTAAACTATTCAGATATGCGAATTATATTGATAATGGTTTTACTTGCCATCGCTTTCAGCATAGCGAACGCACAAAGTGAAGCAGCCGATTCGATCAAGATAACCGAACTGCATGAGATTGTGGTGGAAGCGCCCAAGGTGGTGCACAAGGCCGACATGGATGTGTATCTTCCCTCACAGAGCGCGATAGATAATGCCCGGAACGGCATTCAGCTACTGACAAACCTGATGATACCCGCTCTTTCGATAAGCGACGCACTCGGGACCATCACCTCGGGGGGTCGTGCGGTCCAGGTGCGTATCAACGGGCGCACCGCCAGTGTCGAGCAGGTGAAGAATCTGCTGCCGTCCTCCATTAAGCGTGTGGAATGGATTGAAAATCCCGGGCTCAGATATAACGGTGCCAACACCGTGCTCAATTTCATCGTGGCCAATCCGACCGTAGGCGGTTCGTTCATGCTCAATACGATGCAGGCAGTGAACACAGCTTTCGGCAGATACAATCCGAGCGTGAAGTTCAACTTCGGACGCTCACAGATTGAAATAGGAGGCGCATATAAACTCACTCAAAACATCAAGACACACCGCGATTATACTGAAACGCTTACCTTCCCTGACGGCCGAACTCAGACCCGCAACGAGAAATCCAGGGGTGGCGCCTTATACAATTCCTGCGGAAATATCCGGGCTGCATACAGTTATGTAAAACCGGACACCACGGTTGTCGTAATCGAGGCAGGTGGTTTTTTCAAACCATCAGACAAGTGGGAATATCTCGGGTTTGTGTCTTCAGACGCCGGAGTACCGGATATGCTGCTCACAGATATCACGGGCAGTCGCGGAACCTGGCCATCGCTGTCGGCCTATTGGGAGCAGCATTTTGCAGGGCGTCAGACACTCGTAGTGGATTTCAAAAGCGAATATTACACGGGTCGCACGTTTTCGGACTATATAGAGCAATTACCGGACACATACCAATACGTCACCGACATACGCACCAACATCAATGACCGTAATCAGCTGTACGCCATCGAGGCAGACTATATCAAGAACTGGACGATGTCGCGCCTGACCGTAGGTTCGTCTTACACGGCCAACCGCAACCGTTCAACCTACGAGACCCTTGGCGGGGCTGTTTTTCATCAACGTCAGGACAAGGTGTATTTCTTCGCTGAATATTTCCAACGTCTGAACAAATTCACGCTAACAGCCGGATTGGGAGCGCAATATACCGACTTTCTTTTCCGCGAGACCGGCCTCGGAAGCGATTCGTGGAACATGCGTCCGCAGGCGTCACTGACATACACCATCAATCAGAAACACGGGCTCAGGCTGAATTTCGATTCATGGCAGTCAACTCCGTCGCTCGCCGAAACCAATCCTACACCACAACAGATCGACAGTTACCAATGGCGTATAGGTAATCCGAACATCAAAACCGCCAACAGCTATATGCTCACGCTGCGGTATAACTTTCAGATTCCGAGGGTGTACGGACAGTTCGGTGTCAGAGCATTCACTTCTCCGAACGCCATAACTCCACTGGTGAAGTGGGAGGGCGAAAAACTCGTGACGACATACGAGAACAGCCGCGGCCTGCAAAACCTCTCGCTGTTCCTTGCCCCGCAAATAGATGTCATTCCCGACTGGCTCATGCTGAGCGGCTATCTGCAATGGCGAGCCGAGCGCATGCGTGGCAGCGGGTACAGCCTTACGAACAGTGCATGGAGCTGCTACGCGACCTTGCAGCTGCGACACTGGGGTTTCACATTCACCGCACAATATATACGTGCGCAACGTGACCTCTGGGGCGAGAAAATATCCTGGGGCGAGGATATGAATACCCTTGACCTGTCATATAATTGGAAGCAATGGGGATTCTCTGCAGGATGCCTGATGCCGTTCGGCAATTATGATCAGGGATGGATATCCCTATGCCGATGGAATAGGAGTGAACAGCACAGTCGATTAGACATGCGAATATTCTATGTAGGCA
Source organism: uncultured Bacteroidales bacterium (assembly GCA_947175575.1). Taxonomy (GTDB): domain Bacteria; phylum Bacteroidota; class Bacteroidia; order Bacteroidales; family Muribaculaceae; genus CAG-873. The sequence continues at coordinate 2,941 of CAMWNG010000091.1, forward strand.
TAAACTATAACTTGCAGTGGGGACATCAGAAACGCAAGGCGAACAAGATGATCAATGTGGGCGGCGATGCCGACCAATCAACTGCCGGAGGCAGATGACAAACAGCTTTATCATGCAAGAACGGGGAAGTTCCCGGCAGCGATGCCGGGGCTTCCTGTTCCTGTTTGTGATCCATCCGACAAAAAATTTGACAATATCTTTTTTTTTCATAACTTTGTAATCGCTAAAACGCTATGCAAAATGACCAAGAAAATTTTTCATATCACTGTGATGATCCTGATGTCAACACTTTCGTTTATGGCGCAGGCTCAGGAAGAAACAACAAGCGAATCAAAGCCCGTGATCAAAAGAATATTCAACCTTGAAAGAACGGATTATGACGATTTCACTTTTTCGTTAAAATTTGATGTGGAATATAGCGGGGCATCTTGCGTCAAGGTGGAAATCGAAGAAGAATATAGTACCACTTTGAGGACCACTATCTATAATGAGCCGGATATAGTACATGTTTCCACAGGACGAATAACCGGCTTGGCTTACAGTCGGGTAATAGTGTCATGTACAAACGCCTACGGGACTGCAGAAGAAGTAATGGAATTCGCGCCCGCCTATCCCGGATTTACCAATGATGCGGAAAACGCAGGACCATTCGACACTACAACAATATTCGGTGTAGACGGTATCCCGCTGTATGAAGGGGCGCTGACGGAGATCGACAAGGGCATACTGCCACGGGGAATCTATATACGCGTCGATTCCGATATGAGAGGCCGACATAAATCCTCAAAATTCATAGTGCATTAAACACAGAGCGGGCGTAACCGGAAATCCGGTTACGCCCGCTCTGTGTACGGTATATTGTCGTCAGAAATTCATACGGACACCGACCTGAAGGAGACCTTGTGCACCGAAGCCAAGTTCGCAGAAAAGGTTACAACCTGAACCTATGTTGTATTCGGCTCCCAGAGGAGAAGCCTGGAAGGCAAAATAGGCCTGATTAGTGCTGAAATGGTTATTCTCAAACACGGAGCCGCCCGACATATGGCTTATGTCGAAACCGAGTCCGAGATGAGCGTACAGCTTGAGATCGCCACGACTGAAATAGTCATAGAAACCGTTGAACAACACTACATTATAGTAAACATTCGCATCTGTGTGTTTAAACGATGCGCTCGAGAAGGTGTATGTCGCCCCGAGGCGAATCTTCGGTGTAATGCGTGCGTTGAAACCGAGCGTAGCGGCACCCCAGGCCGAGTTGACCTTACTGCCGTCAGACATGTCGGTGGCGTCCATCTGAGTGTAGCCGCCATAGCCGGCCTGAATCTGAAATTTCTGTGCTGAAGCAGCTCCGGCTATTCCAAGAAAAGCCACAAGAGCAAGTATTATTCTTTTCATCATTCAATTATTTTAAAGTTTGACTCTGACGCCCACCTGGAGAAGACCCTGGGCACCGTAGCCCACCTCGCCGAAGAGGTTGCAACCGGACCCGATGTTGTATTCCGCTCCGAAGGGAGACGCCTGATAAGCATAGTAAGTCTTGTTGAAGCTATAACCGGGTGTGGACATGTGGCTGATGTCAACGCCCATGCCTACGTGGCTGTAAATAGTGAGGGCACCGCGGCGATAATAATCGTACATCACGTTGAACATCACAGAATGATAATAGGCATTTCCCGGGGCATTGTCTTTATACGACGCACTTGAGAACGAATATGACGCACCGACACGCATACCCGGAAGAATACGCACGGTAAAACCGCCCGTCACGGCACCCCAGGATGTGTTGACATTGGCACCTCCGGCCATATTCGAAGCATCCATCTGGGTATAACCGCCGTAGCCGGCCTGAAACTGGAAATCCTGTGCCGAAGCAGCTCCGGCAAATCCTAAAACGGCCACGAGGGCGAGAAGAGTCTTTTTCATAGAGTCGCTGAATTTTAAGTGTTATCTATATTTCAACACCGACAATGAAAAAATAGTTCAGACCACATTCCCGCATATTTGCTAAAGCCGGGATGGCATCTCTCCGGGTGATTTTTGTCTTGAGATGAAGGCTCGAACAACGCACGACGCTTTCGGTACCCTCATTATCGATTGCGAAAAATTCCCTTACCACGACTCCTTATCGCTCAGCATGGGCGGTATCTTCTGAAAATTTTATTTGTAAGTAAAATATTTATCGTATCTTTGCGTTATAATATCAAACACAAGACACGACAAATGAACGAAGTAGAATTATTCTTGATAGATGAAGGCGAGAATTGCACGATTTACACTCTGCAATTTCTTCGTGACATTGAATCTGAATTTGAGAAATTTGTCTCTAAATTTAGAGATGATGCGGAATATTGTGAAGATTTCATGCGTATTGCCGCCTTTATCAAGCGGATGCTTAAAACCGGTGCCGCTGAACGATACTTTCGCCCGGAAGGGAAGATGAATGATTCCGTGGTGGCTTTGCCTGTCACTTCTTCAAAACTTCGTCTTTATTGTCTGCGTCTATCTGATAAGATCCTTATTTTAGGGAATGGAGGGGTAAAGAAATCTCAGAAATACGAAGATGATTCTCTACTCAACGGATATGTTATGACGTTACAAAAGTTTGAAAAACTACTTAATCAAGAGGTTGCCAACGGAAACGTCAGTATAACGGAATCGACCATAGAAACTGATAACATATTTGAGTTATGAAACGAACTGCAAAATCTCTCGATGAAATCTTGGGACCCATCCCCGACAGTCTGCAAAAGGAAACGGACCTTTCTTTTCAAATTTCAGACCGCATCTACGAGCTTATGCGGGAACGGGGTCTGTCTAAAAAACAGTTTGCCGATGCTCTTGGCAAACGCCCATGTGAGGTAACTAAATGGCTAAGCGGTCAACACAACTTCACTATTGCGACGCTTGGAGTGCTTTCGTCGTTTTTTGGTCAGCCTATTATTACAGTTGGCTAATTCAGGTTGTACTAATGGCTTCTAACTTCAATACATATTACGAGAGCATCGACTCCGATTTTTGGCGCAACCTATGTGTCGAGAAAGGGGTTTTACGCCAATATGACAAAGGAGAACTGTTTGCCGAAGAAGGACGGATTGCCAAATATTTGGGCTACATTAAGTCTGGTTCTCTTAAATATGTAGTTTATGCAACCGACGTTATAGGTGTTTCGCTTCTGCCGTCATAGTGATTTCTTTGCAGAGCAAAGCGACAAGTCGATTTCTCGGTGTTTGATATGCATTTGGTCTGCGGTTGGGAGAACCGCCGAAGATGTAACGTATAGGTCAGATTTTG
>CAMWNG010000092.1 GCA_947175575.1 uncultured Bacteroidales bacterium
GACGTCTGCGGGTCCCTTTTTGGTCGGGTTGGCAGGCGCAGCCGAGACGTCTGCGCGTCCCTTTTTTGTCGGGTTGGCAGGCGCAGCCAGGACGTCTGCGCGTCCCTTTTTGGTCCGGGGGGCGGCTCGCCGGGGACGCTTATGGGTGGGTTTCTTTTGGGGTTTGAGAACTTTGGGGGCGGTGGGATGTTTACATATTAGTGAAAACTTTAAAAATCACATTATATGAGCCAAACTGCCGCTAATACGGCTGCGGCGCCAAAACCACGCCGCGCTGTCGATACCCTCGAATGGGTGATGCATACTATTGTGCTTGTGCTGTCAGTGTTGCTGATAGTATTCATTTCATATGATACGTTCCGGAATCACAATTTCCTGACGAACCACGCGTATATGACCTTTCAGTTCTGGGTGTGCGTGGTGTTCGTGCTCGACTTTTTCATCGAGCTGATTTTCGCTCCTGACAAGTGGAGCTATGTAAGGCGTAGATTCGTATTCCTGATAATCTCGATACCGTATCTCAACCTTGTGAATTATCTTGACATAACGCTCTCGCCGGAGGCTCTGTATTTCGTGCGTTTCATCCCGCTGGTGCGCGGCGCGCTGGCTCTTTCGATAGTTTTCGGCTATTTTTCTTCTAACGCCGTGACGAGTTTCTTCATGTCGTATATCGTGATTATAATAATGCTGGTTTATTTCTGTTCGCTGATTTTCTATCAGTGCGAACAGGCTGTGAATCCGCAGGTTGACACTTATTGGACGGCGCTGTGGTGGGCGGCGATGAACATGTCGACCGTGGGCTGCTATATCAACGCGATGACGGTTGAAGGCCGTGTGATAGCGGTGGTGCTGCCCATCGCGGGCATGATTATCTTCCCGCTGTTCACCGTGTATCTGACCGACTATGTGAAACGACATTCGCGTCCGGGAATCAAGGAGTGATTATTTGCTGATTCAAACAGTTCAAAAAAGGGGTGACGCAGAACGATGCGCCACCCCTGGTCTTAGTCGGATTATTCTGAGGTGTATTATTTTATGAGGATTTTCTCGGCACGGCTACCGGTGCGGCGTATATAGAGACCGGGAGCGGCGGGGGCGTCGATACGGCTGCCCTGAAGGGTGTAGAATTCGACGGATTCTCCGGCTGTTTCGACCGGAATTTCTGAAACGGAATTCTGGTAGTATTTGCCTGTGAACCCGGCGGCGGTATAAATTCCGTTGTGATGGAATTCGAGGTCGGCTGTCTGAGCGGAGCCGTTGTTGAAGATAATCATCATCTTGGGCGAGGCGTTATCCACGTTGCAGCTGAATTTGTGGTATCCGCTTTCGGAGTCCACGCTGATGGCCTGACCGGGCCAGGTGCCGCCGGTGAAATTACGGTTGCCGTCGGCAGCGTCCCATGCCCATACGTTTACGGGATTCCACGATGAGGCGGAATTGTCGAAATAGGCGGTGTAATTGCCGTCGGTGACGGGTTGGGGGTCGGGATCAGGTTCAGGACCCGGCACGGGGTCAGGCACCGGCTGAATGTTGCTAAGGTCGCGCACATGGGCTATGTCGGCCATGGCGTAGGTGATGACATCAAGGTCATCCTTTTCGTGTGTGGTCGAGGGGTCTTTGGCATATTCTCCGAAGGTGTTGTCCACCATCGAGGGATCGAAGGGAATGCAGTCGAGGGCACTCTCGCCACGGGTGCCGATGACACGTGCGCCGATGCCGTTTGCTTCGAGCCATTCGCGATTGATGCCGAGAGCCTTGAACGGAATCACCATCTCGAAGAATGTGTCGTATTCGTGGCTGTGGGGCTTGAGACCGTTGACTTTACCGGCCTTGAGGTTGTCGTATTTCTCGATGTCGTAGATGTCATCGAGCACGGAGGGGTCGGAGATCAGCTCGGTGGGAGTGGCCCATTCGGCGGTGGAACGCTGCCGCCAGAGGTGCTCGGGAAGGAAGTCGTGTGCGATGTTGTAAGTTATTCCGTTCTGGGCGAACAGGTGGCATGCAGAGCCATAGTTGGTGGCACCTGCGGCGTTGGCTGCGGTGAACATGGCCGGGGAGCCCTGACCGGGTTTTCCGCTCATGAAGAAGAGATGATCGACATGCACTTTGGCGGGGTCGAACGTGGTGCCGTGGCCGGCGTTGTCGCACCAGATGCAGCGGCCGTCCTCGAGAAGTCCGGTCATGCCGGGTGAAGACGGGTCGACGCTGAGTGCCACGATCATGGGTACGTCGCCGATGTGGCCATAGTCAGTGAGCGGACCATCGCCTTCGCGAGCCCAGACGTCGCCGGTGTTGCACATCTGCCATGCGAGGTAGAGGTTTGCGTCATCCCATGCGGCATAGAGGGCGTACATGTCAAGGACGTTGTTCTCGTGTGAGCCTTTGAAAGCTGTGGCGACATCGTTTGCGCCACAGGTGGCGATGAGCATGTCGTTCGACCATCCGTCGAGACTGCCGTCCACTTTGATCGTGGCCGGGCGGCCAACGGCGCCGTCGGGATTGGTGGAGTAATATGCGCGTGTCTCGACGAGCGATTCGGCCGCGAGCGCGGCGGTGCCCAGCAGAAGCGCTGAAATAAGAGTGGTGAATGATTTCATGGCTTTGTTATAAGATAAGTAACTCTTCAAAATTAGTTTATATTATGGCTTTTTTTGTAACCCTTCGGGCTGATATGCCTTTGATTGTCTTGATGGAGCCTTTCTTCCTTTCGTTCAGTCGTGTAGCTCGCTACACTCCTTCTCTCAACGAAGAAATTCCCGCATCAATCCTGCTCAAATTCATATCAGCTAATTTTTAAGAGTTACTTAAGACAAAACCCGGGCGCGCCGGGTTTTGTCATGTTTGTTGCGTCAGATCAGAGAATTACTTTTTTGCCGTTGACGATGTAGAGACCGCGCGGGAGAGTGAAGGCATTGCGTCCGGGCTGTGCGTCAAGGTTGAATGACACACCGTCGGGGCGGACAACGAGAACCGATGCGGCGGTGGGAGTGTCGATCACGAGGGCGTGGCCTTCGGTGTAGACGATCATGTGGCTGACGGTTGCGTCATCAATGCCGGAAACATATTGTCCGGTGAATCCGGCTGCGGAGTAGATGCCATTGTTGAAGAATTCGAGGTCGGCGGTCTGGGTTCCCGAGCCGTTGTTGAAGATGATCATCATCTTGGGATTTGCGTCGGTGACAGTGCAGGTGAACTTATGGTAGCCGGTGGTGGCGTCGAGAGAGATTGACTGGCCGGGCCAAGTGCCGCCTGTATAATTCTTGTTGTTGTTGGCGTCCCAGCACCAAACCTTGACATCGGACCAGTTGGAGCTGCTGTTGTCGAAATAAGCGGTGAATACGCCGGGTTCTACCGGGTCGACAGGAGGAACGACGATTTCACCGGCGCCTTCGATGGTCTTGACATATCCGGATTCGTTATAGTAGCCGCCGTTGACCCATGTGAGGTCGGCGGTCTGCTGTCCGCCGTTGTTGAATATGAGGCCGGCTGTGGCGGGAATCACCTCTGAGCCGGTGTAGGTGATCTTCCAGACCTTGTTTCCGAGGTATGTCATCGGAGAACCGCTCCATTTGCCGAAATACTGAGTGGCGCCGTTCCAGGCGTAGCAGTTTACGCTGCTCCAGCCGTTGGAGGCTTCGAAGAACACGGCCTGTTCGCCTTCAGACATAGAAGGAGCAATGGGATTTTCGGGTTCTTCAACGGGAGGAACAATTATGCCGCCGGAATCCTTGACGGTGACGAAATCGCCGTCTTCCTCATGTCCGTCATAGCCTTCCTGGGCCTTGGTGACGGGAGATGAAGCATAGACATACCGGTTGTCAGTGCCGATTTTGCCGGGGGCGGGAGTTTTTGAAGTAGAGAGCACGTAGGCGCGGAAGTTGCCCTGACCGGAGCATTTCACGGAGAGTTTGCCGTCGGTGACAGTCTTAGTGTCGCCGGTGACAACATCGGTGTAGGTGCCGTTAAGGATTCCGGTGAAAGAAGCGTCGCCGCTGACGGTCACAAGCACGTAAGAGTCGGTGTTGGCGTCGGTGAAGCGACGTTTGAACGCCATTTTGCCCGAACAGCCGTCTGTGCTGTACTGACCTTTGCGCAGGGCGGGGACTGCGGCGCGGATCTTGTTGAGACGCTGCAGATGGATAGCGAGGGGGTGTGTGAGCGATGCGGCGAGGTTGCCGGTGGCATCGGAGTATTCGGCGAAGTCGGTTGTCTTGACCGAGCCGGTGAGATAGCCGCCGTAGTAGGCGCGGGCAGTGTTCTTGAGGGCCTCGATGGCGCCTTTGTCGATGATTACGCCTTTGCGGAAGTTGGTTTCGGTGCCTTGCCAGATGCAGGGAATACCGCGCCATGTGAACATCAGGGAGAGGTTCTCGGCCCATTCGTTGAGCGAACCGCCGAAGCTCTTGGTGTCCCAGCCGTTGGGGCCGTAGTCGTGTCCGTCGACATAGACCACGTTCCATGTAGCGTCGTTATAGTAATCGTCCTGGCTTCGTACGCCGAAAGCGTTCTCGGCGCGGTGGAAACGCCAGTGCATCGGGAAGTCGATGACGTTGAAACCGGAGCTCTGGGAATAGTCGGGAGCGTGATAGTCATTTCCTGAGAGCCATGCGTTCTTGCTGTGCTTGATGGAGCCTTTGCCCATGTAGTCGTCGGCCTGTTTGAGGACAGACTTTGCGTTGACATGGTCGCCGGTCTCGCCTTCCATCACAACGTATTTATCCCAGGCGGTGTCGCTGTAATCCCAGTCGTAGTCCTTATCCTCTTTCCAAGTGTAGAAGCAGGGAGAGCAGTTGTAGTTGCCGTCGCGGTAAATCACCTCTTCGGCACGGGCGCACACTTCGCCGAACATGTAGAAGGGCGTATTGCCGCGTTTCTTGATGGCTTCGGCTGATTTGGCGGCCTCGTGCAGCTGAGGAATGAAAGCTTTGTTGAAGGTCAGACGGGAAATATGGCCGGAGGTGTCGATACGGAATCCGTCGACGCCCATCTTGATGAACTTGGAATAGCAGTCGACGATGTAGTTGGACGTGGCGGGATTCTCGGTGTTGAGGTCGACGCAGTCGCCGGCGATCTGCCCCCACCAGCGGGTGGGATCGTCCCAGTTGAAGTGAGCGTAGTGGTGCCAGTAGTTATGAGTGTCCTCGTTGATGCCGCGAGTGTTTTTCATCAGGCCGAGGCGACGGGAATACTGTTCGCCGGGCTGAAGTGAGTTATAGTTTGAGGGGAGTTTGGAGTTGGGCGCGAGCTTCATCGAAGTGTTGATGTTCGAGAGGTTCTGCGTGTAGTCTTTCACGAACATCGGGCAGAGGTTGGCTTCGCCGAAATTGCCGGTGTGCTGGAGCACGATATCGAGAATGAGTTTCATGCCGCGGGCGTGGACGGCATCGATCAGATCCTGGAACTTGCAGTCAGCGCTCTCATAGCGTGGATCGACTTTGCTGAAGTCGAAGGCGTGGTAGCCGTGATAGTCGAGGCCGGACGCGTTCTCGACCACGGGTGTGATCCAAACGGCAGTGAATCCGAGGGCCTTGATGTAATCGAGTTTTTCGATCAGGCCTTTGAAGTCGCCACGCCATTCGGGGTCGTTGACGTTGAGTTCGCCGTCCCAGCAGTAAGTGTTGTTGGCCGTGTCGCCGTCATAGAAACGGGTGGTCATGGCAAAGTAGATGGTCTCGTCGCGGAAGTCGGAACGGTCACCTACGAAAGTCGCGGCCTGTGCACCCAAAGCGGTCGCGGCCAGGGTGGCGGCGCACAAGGCTTTCTTCACGATGTTCATGGTAGAAATAAGTTTGTGTTGATAAGTAAGTGATAAGTAAGTTTAATCTGCGATATACGCCGGATGTATGCGTATACATTCGGTACAAAGTTAGCAAAAAATCAGTTAGCAGGCTGAATCGGGATTAACCCGATCAGGCTACTTTAACATCTTTTAGCAGAAGACGAGCCGGATAAGTAACTACTCAGGTCAGGTAAAGACACTATAGACCATCTACAACTGATTGCAAG
>CAMWNG010000093.1 GCA_947175575.1 uncultured Bacteroidales bacterium
CCTCCCTCTATCCTCTAAAAGTATATTTTCGCTTTTCAGCCGCGCGCCGCAAGGTCGCGCGGTTTTTTTCATTCATTTAGCCCGAAAAAAATTGCATCGGAACGCTAATTATACAGACAGAAGACGCGCAGTCGGGAATATACCGGGCTGCGCGTCTCCTGTCTGTGGAACAAAAGTTTATTTGAGGGATTTCTGTACGGTTTCAGCAATCTGTTCGGGTGTCATGCCGCACTGTTTCTGGAGTTCGGTGGCGTTGAATTTGTTCAGGAACTCTTTTGGCAGGCCGAGGTTAACGACCTTGACGGGAGCTTCGCCGAGATATGAGGCGACCTTCTGGCCATATCCGCCGTCTACGATTCCGTCTTCGGCAGTGATAAGTAACTTATAATCACGCAGTGCGTCAAGCGTTTCAGTATCAAGTGCGGAAAGATTACGCGGATTGATAAGAGTTACATCCACACCGTCTTTCGCGAGTAGTTCGGCAGCCTTCTTCATGACTGAGAACATTGATCCTGCGCCTATCAGAGCCACATTTCCGCCACGGCGCACGATTTCGTATCGCGGTTCTGAGTAATCCTCAAGAAGTTCGACTGAGGGGTCAGAGACTGCGAGAAAGCCGGGAGCCCGCACTACTACGGGGTGTTCCGTCTGATTGATCGACCATTTCAACATGGCCTCATATTCTTCCTTGCACGTGGGCGCGAGGTAGATGAGCGATGGAATGTTCGAGAGTAGGGCGATGTCGAAAAATCCGAGATGAGTCTCGTCGTTCATTCCGAACATCGAGCCGTACATTATGGCTAAAGTGGCCGGTTGGCGGTTGAGGGCTATGTCCTGACTCACCTGATCGTAGGCTCGCTGCAGGAAGGTGCTTACCACGCCCACCACAGGCTTCATGCCTCCTTTGGCCAAGCCGCTGGCCACGTCTACTGCGGTCTGTTCGGCTATGGCGACATCAATAAACTGGCGCCCGGCCTGCCGCCGGCGTTCCGGCCCGAATCCGATTGCGCCCGGTGTGCCGGCCGTGATCGTTACAACAGACGGATCATCTGCCATATATTTCATCATCAGCCTTGCGAAGAACTCGCTGTAATCTATGGGAGCTGTATCAGGATTGTCTTCGTGCAGAGGCGCGCCGGTGGTCTTGTCGAACGGACCTCCATAGTGGTAGGCTTCTTTGTCTGCTTCGGCCGCGGGCAGTCCCATGCCTTTCATTGTGTTGATATGCACCACTACGGGATGATCAACATCCTTTACGCTGCTGAACATCTCAATGAGGCTGCGCAGGTCGTTGCCGTAGTTGACATAACGGTAGCCGTAACCCATGGATCGGAAGAGATTGGGCTCGGCCGTTCCGTTTGAATGGCGGAGCAGTCTGAGATCGGCATATATTCCGCCGTGATTCTCGGCTATACTCATCTGGTTGTCGTTCACCACCACGATGAAATTTGTGCCGAGGGTGGCACCATAGTCGAGACCCTCGAACGCAACACCACCGCTGAGCGATCCGTCGCCGATAACAGCCACGACATTCTCATGTCCGCCGCGGAGGTCGCGCGCCTTGGCCAGTCCGGCGGCAAGCGATACAGCCGAGGAGGTATGGCCCAGCGAAAAAAGGTCGAAAGGACTTTCCGCGGGGTTCGTGTATCCGGTCACATCATCGTAATGTTCGGGATCGGTGAACGCCTGCATACGTCCGGTGAGCATCTTGTGCGGATATGTCTGGTGCGACACATCGAATACGATCTTATCCTCCGGGGTGTCGAACACATAATGGAGGGCGATGACCGCCTCGACCATACCGAGGTTAGGACCGATATGTCCGCCGTGAGCGGCGAGTTTGTCAATCAGGGTGGCGCGCATCTTGGCGGCCAGTTCGTTAAGTTCCGGCAGCGACATATTGCGAATGTCAGCCGGAGTCTTGATTTGTGATAAGTCAATATCTTTCATGTCTATATAATTTGCATCACAATAGTAACAATTGCGAGTGCATAAGGTTCTATTAAAATTATGGAAGCAATAAACGGAGCCAAAAGTGTTATATGCAAAAAACGCCGGACTGGATATATAATCCGACATCCGGCGTTTGATACCTGTGACTCATTATGGTAAGATGAGTCTTGCAGTAGCCGAAACCTGCGTTGTTTGTGCTCGAAGTGGGACTCGAACCCACACGGTCGCAATGACCAAGGGATTTTAAGTCCCTCGTGGCTACCATTACACCATTCGAGCCCATGTACACCCGTGGGGAGTCGAACCCCAATCGTCGGAACCGGAATCCGAAATTCTATCCATTGAACTACGGGTGCGGGTTTTTGGCTTTTCGGTGTGCAAAAGTACGGCTTTTTTTGTAACTTTGCAAAAATAACCCTTAAAAAGTTTCTCAGCGATGAATGTAAGAATTCACCCGTCATGGAATCAGGTTCTTGGCGATGTATGGGAATCGGTTGGATTCCAGCGTCTTGCCGAATTTGTGCGCGGAGCATACGCAAGCGGCCCCGTGTATCCGCCTGCCGGGAGCCTTTTCGCGGCCTTTGACGCTTGTCCTTTTGACAAGGTGAAGGTTGTGATTCTGGGGCAGGATCCCTATCATGAACCGGGGCAGGCACACGGTTTGTGCTTCTCTGTGCCCGACGGCGTAAGGCTTCCGCCGTCGCTGATAAATATTTTTAAGGAAATAAGGTCCGACCTTGGAGTACAACCCTTCGCTTCGGGCGATCTCACCCGTTGGGCAATGCAAGGAGTCCTGCTCCTCAACAGCACTCTGAGTGTGGAAGCGCATAAGGCGGCTTCGCATCAGGGCAAGGGATGGGAAGAGTTTACCGATGAAGTGATACGCCGGCTCAGCGAGCAACGTGAAGGCATCGTTTTCTTGCTTTGGGGCAGTTACGCCATCCGTAAAGGTGCGCATATCGACAAGAACCGTCATCTGGTGCTCACTTCTGTTCACCCCTCGCCACTGTCGGCATCGCGCGGATTTTTCGGTAATCATCATTTCTCGCGTGCCAACGATTATCTCGTTTCACGCGGACAGACACCTATCGACTGGAGATGATGAACAGAACTTTAATCGTGTCGTTGGCTCTTGCGGCCGGATTGTGTGCGCATGCCATAACCGACACCATGACCGGGATGTTCAACAGCGGGGTGCGCACCCTGCGGGTGGAGCATAGCTCCGGAGACATGTTCGCGCCGGCCGTAGTGGTGCCGGGCGCCGGCGACAGGCTTTATATATCATTTGACCATCTCGCCGATGACCGCGAGTATCTGCGATGGCGGGCTGTGCGGTGCGACGCCAACTGGCAACCGTCCTCCTTGGCCGAGTCGGAATGGCTTGATTCGTTCAATGAGAGCGCGATCGAGACATACGATTATTCCCGAGCTACAACCGTCCCATACGTTCACTATGAATTCAAGTTCCCGAATGATGATATAACTCCCGCGATGTCCGGCAATTACCTTATTCAGGTTTATCCGGAAAATGACCCTGAGGACGTATGGCTTCAGACGCGTGTAATGATCTCGGAACAGAGTGCTCCCGTCGTCGCTTCACTGACTTCGCGCACCGATGTCGACTATAACCGCGAACATCAGCAGCTGACAGTCGAGGTCGACACGGAACGTGCGGGCGTTGATGATCCATTCAACGACCTCCGTGTGGTGATTTCCCAGAACGGACGATGCGATAATGAGATAATGGTTCGACAGCCCCTGCGGATGTCAGGGCGTAAAGCGGTCTACGAACATCAGCAACCGCTGATTTTCGAAGCCGGGAACGAGTATCGGCGTATGGAAGTGTCGAATATAAATTATCCCGGTATGGGGGTGGAAGACATCGGTTGGCATGCGCCATATTACCATTTCACTCTTCAGACGGATGAATCAAGGGCGGGGCATGCTTATCTTTATGACCAGACACAGAACGGACGGTTTGTAGTCAGAGAGTACAATTCCGACCAGTCAGATGTCGATGCCGATTATGTGGTAGTCCATTTCTCGCTCGATTATCCTGAGCTGCCCGGATGGATGATATTCCTTGACGGTGATTTCACACAACGGCGCTTCGATGATGCGTCCCGCATGTTTTATAATCATGAGACCGGACGCTACGAAAAAGCATTGCAACTCAAACAAGGAGCGTATAATTACCAATATCTGGCTGTACGTCCGGGCGGACAGCGTGGCGAGACTTCGGTTATCGAAGGCGACAAGTACCAGACACAGAACGAGTATCTGATAAAGGTGTACGCCCGGGGAACATTGGACCGCACGGACCGTCTGATAGGTGTGACGCGGCTTTTTGGTGCAAATTGATTAAAAATGGAAGAAGAGGAAATTGATATGCTTGAAATACAGGATACCCTTGTCAGTTTGGATCTGCTGGAACGATATTTTTGCTGCGACCTTGGCAAATGTCTCGGTCAATGTTGCATCGAAGGCGATGCCGGTGCTCCCGTCACGGAGGACGAGGTGAAGAAAATCGAAGAGATTTTGCCACAGGTGCGCCCGTACATGACCCCTGCCGGAGTCCGCGCCGTGGAAGATGACGGGGTGGCTTATGTGGATGAGGAAGGAGACCTTGTCACTACACTTGTCGATGGAGCGCAGTGTGCATTTACGACATTCGGTCCTGACGGCATGTGTCTGTGCGCGATTGAAAAGGCATGGCGCGACGGCAAGGTCGATTTCATGAAGCCGCTTTCCTGCCATCTATATCCTGTCCGGCTTACAAAATATCCCACGTTCACGGCTGTGAATCTGCATCGGTGGAATATATGTAAGTGTGCGGAGATATTGGGTAAGAAACAAGGGTTGCGCGCCTATAAGTTTCTGCGAGGGCCGCTCACACGGGCTTTCGGTGAGGACTGGTACAACGAACTGGATCTGACCGCTGACGAATATTTCCGCCAATACCCGTCTGAAGACTGATCCGATGTTATCCAAAATATAATATGTCCCTTCCGAACGGTTCGGGAGGGACATATTATATTTTGAAAAAGATGTGTTAGTTCATGAAGCTTAAAAGGTGGATTTATTTCTTGTCACCTTGTTCGCGACGACCTTTATCCTGGCGTTCGCCTTTTTTCTGCATTTCTCCTTTCTTGTGCATCTTGGCCTTAGCGTGCATGCGAGAATGGTTACCGGACTGATTCGTCACTTTGTTTTCAAGATAGATGACATACTGTTCGGGAGTGAGAATGTTCTTTATTTTTGCGAGATATTCGGCACGCTTTGTGTTGGCTTTGTCAAGCATTTTTTCACCGTCTTTGCGGGCTTCTTTGGCCACTTTTTCTCCTTTGGCGGCAGCCTTGTCTGTGTCTTGCGCCATTTTCTGACGGTCTTTGCGGAATTCAGCCTTTACTGCTTCGATTTCGGCTTTCTGAGCGTCTGTGAGGGTGATGCCGGCGAACTCGTTGCACTGCATACGTTCATGAAGGCAATGCTTGCCTTTGGCGCACTGAGTGGCGCACTGTTTTTCGGTTTTTTCAGTCTGTTGGGTCTGTGCGAAGGCGGAGGATCCGGCCATCACGATTGCTGCTATAGCAAGGGTTGCAATTTTCTTAATCATAGTTTATAGTTTTTGTTAGTGCTTTCGTTTGTATCTGTTATTAAGACGGCAATTATTCAAGATGGTTTAATCGCAAAGTGGCTTTTAACGCTGCTTAACCGCACTTAACAAATCTTTGTCAAAACAGATATGGAAAGACAAGACCGACACCCTCCTGTGGAGAATACCGGTCGTAGAGATAGCCTAAGACCCCGTTCCCCAATATTTGTTAAAGCTGAGGCGGTCAAGCGTTATGCAGATGTGTTCGCGCAGTGAGGGAGCAATGCGG
>CAMWNG010000094.1 GCA_947175575.1 uncultured Bacteroidales bacterium
AACCGCATTGCTCCCTCACTGCGCGAACACATCTGCATAACGCTTGACCGCCTCAATATTAACAAATATTGGGGAACCGGGTCTAAAGACGATCCCGTTCGCTTTCCAGAGCCGAGATGTTGAAATAAGGATTGTCCAGAATTACCCCGTTATATAAGGTGTTGAGATTCACTTCCTCGCCGAAAGTGTCGCGGAAAAGGTCGATCAGCCAGTCGTAGGCCTCCGTTTCCGAGTCGAACCGCAGATACGATTCTCCGTCAAAATTCACCTGGGCTGCCGGTTCGTAACTGCCGGTTTCAAGATACTGTCCCCCGTTCCCCCCTGAGGTGATATAATCGGAGGTGAAAGCGAGAACGAATCCCTTCTGGTCCGCGGCCATGACTCTGTATGAAGTCTTGCCGACTGTAAGGGTGTTTCTTACGGGATCAAAAGACAGTTTTCGGCCTATGAGCGGGGTATATTTTTTATACAGCTTGCGGTTTACGGCATCCAATGCAGTGCCGAAGGCAGTGGGACCGGTAGAACTGCTGAACGTCATGATCTCTTCCCATGCACAGCCATCCTCGAAAACAAACCGCGATGGCACCGAGAGACTGTACCCTATCAATAGTTCTGTCTGCGCTACCCACTTTCCTCCGGTCTGCGCTTTTTTGTCATATAATGTGAAATTACGGCGTGTGAAAGTTCCGTCCATGCGCCCGTCGGCATACGGTTCGATCGAGGCGGGCACGACCTTGCCCTGCACAAGAGATCCGTGCTGCACGGGGTTGTATTCCGCCGCAGGCTCATCCTGACATGAACAGAACGCTATGCCGGCCGAAGCCAGCATAGCGTATAAAGTCATTTTAATATGTGAAACCGACATTAGTCAGAACGGAAATATCAATCCTTGTTCCCAAGCGAATCGCGCTCGGCTTCAAGATCGCTCAAGTTGAGATAAGGGTTGTCGAAAATGGCAATTCCGGCATAAATATCGTTGAGATTAGCGCGGTCGCCGAACGTATCGTGGAAAAGAACGATGAGCCAGTCGTATGCGTCCCTGTCGTTATCGAAACACAGGACAGCCGGATCTGCGAATACATCACGGGCATCACGGTCAGCAGGCTCGTATTTGAAGATCTCGAGTTCCTTGCCGCCCACGCCGGTGCGTCCGCCCATGTAATCATATGAATATGACAGCGCGAATCCGTTATCGTCTGCTGCGATCACGTTTAATGACAGTCCGTTGGTGGTCAGGACGTTCTCCACGCTGTTGAATTCGAGCGCACGTGAAACGTAAGCGGCATAATGCTTACCCAGTTTTCGGTTCAGAGCATTGAGAGCCACTGAGAAATATGTGGGACACATGGTTCCGTCATGTTCGCGTACAGGCTCCCAGCTTTTGCCGTCGTTGAACACCAGTGTCTTCGGGCTTGTGGGGCCTCCGCCACATCGCAGCGTAGAGATCTGTTCCCATTTACCGTCGGACAAAGCGTCCATGTTGAAAAGGAAATAATCAGTGCGCACAAAGGCCGCATCTGCGGTTCCGTCGCAATATTTTTCAAATAATCCGGCGTCCACCGTGCCCTGCACAAGCGCGCCGTCCTTCACGAATTCACATTCCTTAAGAGGTTCCTCATATGGATTTGCGGGAGCCGGTTCATCATCGGAGCTTTTTACATCCTGCGTAATATCATCGGAATTTTCAGCGGGTACTGCAGGCTCGTCCTGACATGAACCTAACGACATCCCTACAAGAGCTGCTATTGCAAAAATTGGAAAACGAAACTTTTTCATAGTGATAAGATTATTGTTATGGTCGCAAAGATAGTGATTATTTCCACAATAGCCAAATTATGTCGTGTTTTTAAATAGAATAATCAACGGACGAAATTTACTTATTATATAGAGCCTCAAAAACCTCCATACGTTTCATCGGATCCATATTCAGGTATTTGTTCAGCGACGCTATCGGATGCTCCGGTTTTTGAGCATAATAGTTCATGACACACTCCATTGAGTATGCGTACGATGCAGCATTGTTCTTTTTCAGATTGTGCTCCAGACAATATATCGTTTCCCCTGCGAAATAAACCATCAGGAGGTCCTCCATGCCGCTATGTCCCGGCGAGAGTTCGAGAAGACCGGTGACAGGTTCCCCCAAGGTAAGCGAGAAATCCTTAGTATTTATGGCATATACAAGTATCTCTGCGGCGACTTTCTGACGCAGTTCGGAATCTTGGTATGTCGGATTATCGATATACCATCGGCATAATTTCAAAATTCGTGCTTCCGCACCCTCCTGCGTGTTTTCAATCATGCTTTCCGGGTTCACGACAGCCTTCTCGGCATACATCGCCACCGCCGCAACCACGAACATCAAAACGTACAATATTCTTTTCATAACAAAACCGATAGAAGATTTACTGAATCACCTGCAAAGATAATGTTTTATATTCAAATACGCTACATTTTCACGTTGAAAAAATATATAAATCTTCCGGCGCAACTTCCGGGGAGGGTGGGGCGTTATATTTATGACTCCGGCATGGTGCCGGAGACTGACTTAAACTTTTACAGCTATGCTTGACACAAAATACAAATTCGGCGAGGTGCACGACCTCGCGGCGCAGGTGGAAGCGGCCACTGATCGCGTCCATGTTCAACACATATTTAACACTGCCAACGGAGGCGTGGCACTGCTGGCTTTCAAGGCCGGACAGAAACTGGACGAACATGTGGCTCCGGCCAATCTGATGGTAAATGTCCTCGAAGGCGAGATCGAATTTACCGTGGTTGACACTCCCCACACACTCAAGGCCGGCGAATTCATGCTCGTGGGCGAGAATGTGCGCCACAGCGTAGCGGCCAAGGCCGATTCAAAGGTTCTGCTTGTCAAGGTTAAATCTTGAGAATACACTTGACGCAAGCGAGGTATCCCGCGCCGAAAGGTAACGGGACCTCGCTGCATGTTAACGACTTATGAGTATGAGATTGAGATGGATAATCCTCGCGGCGCTGACCCTTGCGGCGGCTTTGGTCGGCAGAGCCGCGGCATGGACGGAGGATGTGCTCGGCGCGCCCTTCGAGATGCGTTATGTGAACCAGCCGGCCGACTATTCCGGCAACGTGCGGTGCACTGTCGTGAGGCTTCAGGCGCCGAACTCCACTGGCAAGGCCGTGCTGTACGTTCACGGCTACAACGACTATTTCTTTCAGCGCGAGATGGCGGAGCGGTTCGTGGCGCAGGGTTACGACTTTTATGCTGTCGACCTGCGCAAATACGGACGTTCAATAATGCCCGGACAGACTCTTTTCGAGCTGCGCGACATCAGTGAATATTATGCCGATATTGACTCAGCCCTTACCATCATGACCGCCGAGGGAGGCGCTCGTGAGATCGTTCTGATGGGACACTCCACCGGCGGCCTCACCACCTCCTGTTATCTGGCCCGGCATCCAGACCCGCGCGTACGCGCTCTGGTGCTCAACAGTCCGTTTCTTGATTGGAATCAGTCGGCTATGCAGGAGAAAATGCTCATCCCGATGGTCCGCACGTTCCGGAAATTGGCTCCGCGCATGAAGATTCCGCAGAATTCCGATGGTGCGTATGCTCATTCGCTCCACCGTGCTTTCGGCGGTGAGTGGGATTACAATCTTGACTGGAAACTGGAGCTGTCGCCCGCCGTGGAGACTTCATGGCTGGCGGCCATCGACGCAGCCCACGACATCGTGCAGAACACGCCTCGGATCAACATTCCCATACTGCTGATGCACAGCGACACCACTGTGACATCAGGCAACCGCGGCGACGCCGTGCTCGATGTGGAGGACATCGCCCGCTATGGCCGCGGCCTTGGCGTTGATGTCACGGAAATCACCGTGCGGGGCGGTCTGCACGACCTCGCCCTCTCGGCCCGCGACATCCGCGATGCCATGTTCGACTACCTCTTCGCATGGCTTAAGGAAAACGGTTTCTGACCCCGTTATTTTTCGCGGCTCTTGATGTATGCCTCCACCACATCCACGGCGGCCTCGGGACTCAGGCGCGAGGTGTCTATGGTGAGATCGTAACTCTCTGTGGCTCCCCAGGTTTTGTCGGTATAGAAATTGTAGAAATCGGCGCGCAGGCGGTTGGTCTTGCGCAGGATGGCCAGCGCCTTCTCACGTGTGTCGCAGTCGCCGCGGCCGGTGATGCGGTCCAGACACGCGTCTTCAGGCGCGTGCAGGAAGATGTTCACCGTGCCGGGAAAATCCCGGAGAACATAATCGGCCGTGCGGCCCACTATGATGCAGGGGCCACGCGAGGCGATCTCGCGGATGAAGTCGGCCTGCGCGGCGTAGACGCTCTCGCTCCCGTTGCCCCGCGGGCCTGTGTACCATGCGTACGAACTCATCCCCATGTTGAGCGGCTGCAGAGCCGAGAGGAATCCGGGAGCGCGCTCGTCGTTCTCCTCGAACAGACCCGGATAGAGGCCGGACCTTGCGGCGGCTTCCGTCAGCAGTTGTTTGTCATAATAGGGGATGCCGAGGCGTTCCGAAAGGAGATGTCCGAGTTGCCGTCCGCCCGCGCCGAAGCTGCGGCCTATGGTTACTATGGTGTGTGTGGGTAGGGGAGTGGAGTCTTTCATGATGCGGGTTTGTCTTACGGAGCAAATTTACACATAAATTTTAAAATCGGGCCGATTTTGCGAAAAAAATTATAAGTCTGATGCTCAGCAATCGCACGGACAAGCTTGCCGAGTCAGAAATCGTTCGGCCGAAAACACATATTTCAATTATTTAGCGTTTTTCTCGGGAAATATTCGTACATTTGTGCCATCTAACCGCCGCCACGTGCCGCGGACGAATTATAAAACACTATTCTTTACTGCTATGCGCCTGATTATCGAACCATCTTACGCCGAAGTTTCGCGCTGGGCCGCCAACTATGTGGCCGCCCGCATCAACGAAGCAAAACCCACCGCCGAACATCCCTTCGTACTCGGCTGTCCCACCGGCAGCTCGCCCCTGGGCATGTACCGCGAACTCATCAAACTCTGCAAGGAAGGCAAAGTGTCGTTCAAACATGTCGTAACATTCAACATGGACGAATACTGCGGCATCCCCCGCGACCACGAGCAGAGCTACTATACATTCATGTGGACCAACTTCTTCAACCAGATCGACATCCTGCGTGAGAACGTCAATATCCTCAACGGTAACGCCGCTGATCCCGAAGCCGAATGTGCCGCTTACGAGGCCAAGATCAAACAGTACGGCGGAATCGATCTCTTCCTTGGCGGTGTAGGTCCTGACGGACACATCGCGTTCAACGAGCCCGGTTCGTCACTCACCTCGCGCACACGCATGAAGACCCTCACCAAAGATACCATCATCGCCAACTCCCGCTTCTTTGACAATAATGTCGACCTCGTGCCCAAGACCGCACTTACTGTAGGCGTCGGCACCATCATGGCGGCCAAGAGCGTGCTCCTGATTGTCAACGGACACAACAAGGCCCGTGCTCTTCACCACGGTGTCGAAGGCGGTATCTCGCAGATGTGGACAATCAGTGCCCTGCAGCTCCATCCCAAGTCGCTCATCGTGGCCGATGAAGACGCTTGCGGCGAGCTCCAGGTTCAGACCTACAAATACTTCAAGGACATAGAAAGCGCAAACATCGATCCCGACACTCAGCTCTGAACTGTCGGTTGATTTCACACCTCATAAAGCGGCGTCAATCCCCACATGCGCGGGATGACGCCGCTTTTTAGACCCGGTTCCCCAATATTTGTTAATGCTGAGGACGCATATCGCCGAGAG
>CAMWNG010000095.1 GCA_947175575.1 uncultured Bacteroidales bacterium
TCGCGGATCCCTTTTTGGTCGGGTTGGCAGCCACGCCGGAGACCGTCGTGGTCCGTAACCGTTCGGGTTGGGTTTTGGCGGGTTGGCAGGCGCTGCGGCGAAGGGGTATGGGGATAAAAAAACTCCGCCGGGGAGGGCGGAGTTTCGGGTTATGGGGAGTTGTTATCAGCGGATAACTACTTTCTGTGTCATTGCGCCGTTGCGACGGAGGTAGATGCCGGGAGCAAGTTCGCCTTCGACACGTACACCCTGGAGGGTGAAGTATTCGGCGTTGTCTTCGTCGGCAACAACTGCGTCAGTCACACCGCTCATGTCGGCTTTAGCTGTAGAAACGCTGTGAGGTGTTGCTTCAGAAACCATAGAGAGACGATAGTTAACATCTGCACGGGGAGCTGCACCCTCGGCACGACGACGAACAGTTGCGGGTTCAGCAGGGAAGGGATCAAAGTCTTCAATTTTGGTATTCGCATCATCAAAGGCTTCTACTGTCGGCATAAGACTGTCATCAATCAGGAAAGGATAAGACGCATAGAGTGTGAAGTCAACATCAAGATCGGCAGGAGCTTTCTTCGGATCTTTTTTGTCGTTGGGAGCAATTTTTTCAATCACGAAGTCATACTCATATACTCCGTCTTTGGCAATCTTCTTAGTCCAGTTATGGGCATCATCCGAGTAATCACCTTCAGAATAAATCTCATGACGACCGTCTGCTGTGAATACATTCTCAAGTGAGGTATTTGCAAAAATATTATTTGTAAAGACTTCGTGTTTAGCATCAAGCAGACGAACAGTCTGACCGTTGGAGTTTTTCACCTTGAAGTCAGGATACATAACCAGATTACCGAGACCTTCCGGCATAGTTGCCTGTACTTTAACTACAAGATTCCAACCTTGGCTGTTGTTATAAAGACCTTTGCTGACTACATTGACATCCTGGAAATTCGGGAATTCCACATTTGAGATTTCTACTGCATCAGAAGTGGAAAGAGAGCGGAAACGCAGTCCTCCTTTATCTTTCGGCTCGCGATAGGTACAACGGATCTTGAACTCGGCTTCATCACCGGCAACCATATTAGTCAGTTGCAGACGATAATATTTAGCATCTTGCGTACCGTGGAAACCGGCGATAGAGTCATTACCGTTGTAGATTCCGTAAACTACATCGTAACCATGTCCATAGAGAGAATTTCTGATACCGGTAGATACATTGATACGGGCTGTACCTGCAAGATGGTTATACTCATCAAGTCGAGCCTCACCGCTGTTAGACGCACCTTTAAGATATGTGCCGGTGCGTTCATTCGTACCGAATTCATCCACGAATTTACCTTTGAGCAAGCTGTTCGCATTCGGACGGCCTTCGAGTGTAGGCATCGGTTTGAAGTCGATAAGTGCAGTTGTATGATACTTGGTATCGATTACAAGATAATAGTCTTTGTCTAAATCAACACCACGGAACGACCAGTCGTATTGATTGTAATTACGGTATTCCTCCACTTCGTTAAGTTTATAGAATACTGTA
Source organism: uncultured Bacteroidales bacterium (assembly GCA_947175575.1). Classification (GTDB taxonomy): domain Bacteria; phylum Bacteroidota; class Bacteroidia; order Bacteroidales; family Muribaculaceae; genus CAG-873. The sequence goes on from CAMWNG010000095.1 coordinate 1,523, forward strand.
CCGTTTTCAGATTCATCAGGACGTTCTGTAAGTTCGCCTTCTACATTTGTAGAACCGGGAACGTAACCAACAATACCGAGGTTAAAGGTAGCCCACCAACGCATTTCATTGTCAGCAGCGCCGTTCATGTAGTCCTGCGGCTTAATAGCAGACATCTTGAACTTACCTTCCTCAGACAAGTTGGAGAATTGACGAACATATACGCCTTCGCCGCTCCAACCGCGGCCTTCATCGTTTACAGACAGAAGTTGGTCTCGTTTCCAGCCCTTATTGTCATCACCGTCACGGCCGATACCCTTACCGATGAAATAGATGTTTTCTCTGGGATTGCTGAGTATATCTTCTACATCTTCATAGGACATGTATGATTGGTATGCATAGCCATTGCCGGTTCCGTACACGAACTTAGCCCAGTTCGCAGCATCATACTCATAGTTCAGTTCACTTGTAGTGTTACCCGAGTCATCTTTCTTGTATTCAGGGTATACACCTTCGTAGGTTAACGTGTTACTCTCATTATTTACTGATGTGAACTGTACTCCGATGTACTTTGTAACATCATCAACCTTATACATGAACATTGCGTCACGGCCGGGAACTTTTGTCATTTCGTGAGCTTCACCAAGAACCTTGCCGGGGGCATAAAGCGCGATTTTAGGTGCTTTTTTGTTCATCTTCGAAGGTTCGAAGTAGTCCTGACCGGCGTTGAAGTAAATGGTAGCAGCATAGGGATCGACGGGGGTGTTAGTAGGATTTACAAAAATACCTGTGAATCCACCATTCGGGAATTTATCATTATCTTTAGTATAAACTGCATTATTAAAAAGATGGAGATTCGCTTTTGTCTGGTCTGCACCATTTTGACTGAAAATAACCTTCAGATTATGGGTGCCATCATGAAGATTTCGCGAACTATCTATATCAAAGGATGTCTTATAATATCCGGTCTCTTCGTCATAGGCCATTTCAACACCAGGCCATGTACCTCCTGAAAAATTGTATTTGTCGTTTCTGACAGGATCAGTATGATTATCGCACCACATCCATGCATATACACTAGGCCAGTTTACAGAAGAATTATCAAAATAAACGGTAAATTCTCCTTCTTCAGGAATCTCATACGGAGGGATTTCTTCATTGTTGTCCGTAACAAACAACAAGTTATACAGATGGCTATAAGTAAAAGAGAATGTTCCCGTCTTTGGCAAGACTAAGTTTGAGCCAGATGAGCTATGCATACATTTACCTTCGCCAAAGACTATTTCAGGATATTCATCGCATGTTGTCCATGAGCCATCAATCAAGAGCTTGAATTCGAGTTTCCCTTCTCCCTCCGGGAAAACCACATTATTGAGGTAATATGAGCTTCCGTCAGCTGTTTTTGTGAATTTATAGTTAGAATCGCTCGTATTCCAACCGTTTACACCGCCAACAAGATATATCTCGCTTTCAATGACCGGATCTTCTTCTCCAGAATTAAAGTTATTCCTTACGATAAATTTTTTAGTATTATTGTTGAATTCGATTTGGGCATCTGTGCAATCATCCAAGAATTTACAGTTATTACCACCCTCTGAGAGCGTTACTTCAACATCGTTATGAACTTCATGTCCTCCCGCTGCTTTATTTCCCCAGTTAGCATCCGCAATTACAAATTCTGTACCAGCAGCAATAGTCTTCTTCTTTAAGACATAGTTAACACCATCAGTAGAGGTAAAACGCCAGGACACGGGTGCGCCCCAATCATTCATCCCTCCTCTTAGGTATAATTCTTGTGCACTCGCGACGAGGGTCACGAATGCCATGAGAAGCATTAGTAGTGTCTTCTTCATAGTGTAAGTAAGTTGATTTATTGGTTAATTGTTTGTGTTATTGAATACTTGGTTACGATGTGCGAGTGTATGCGCACATGTTGTATTAGATTTTCGGTTCTGCAAAGATAGCTATTTTTAGGGGATCAGACGGGTTAAATATTGTTAATTATTGCGAAATGTGGACGGAATCCCCCATACGCCAAGAGCGTATGGGGATACTATAAGTCGGTGTCTGGCCAGACACGACGCGGATCTGCAACAATTGTAGGGGCAATACCTTTGCGCCCGCGGCGTACAGGGATGCGATTCGGGGATCCCTTTGCGTCCGGTCGGTTTTGACGTCGTGGGCGCAAAGGTATTGCGCCCCTACAAAGGTCGCGGTGCGTTTTGGACGGGTTGGCAGCCACGCCGGAGACCGTCGTGGTCCGTGGGGAATGGCGCGGAACGGTCGGGTTGGTTTTGTCGGGTTGGCAACGCGCCCGGGACGTGCGCGGGTTCCTTCCCCACACGCTCTTGGCGTATGGGGTTATGATAGATCGGTGTCTTGCAGACACGGCGCGGAGTTTTTTGTCGGGTCGGCAACGCGCCCGGGACGTGCGCGGGTCCCTATTTTGGCGGATTGGCAGCCACACCGGAGAGCGGTGTGGTCCGTGGGGCGGGGCTGGGGTGGTCGCTTGGCTGCGATTTTGGAGCGTCAGGACATTCCAAGGATGATCGGTTTCCGACTGATGCCGCAAACAGAAAATTCGGCCTTTAAGTCCAAGGCTTTCAGCACCTTGACAATTGTGGCGATAGTGAGGTTCCTGCCGCTTTCAATTTTGGAAATCTGTGCGGCCTGAACACCGACGCGTTCGCCTAATTGCTTTTGCGTCATATTACTGGCTTTACGTGCTTCTTTTATTGATGCTCCGATAAGGGCTGCTTCAACTTCTGCATCGAAATTTGTACGGGCTGCAGTACCTTTAGGTCCGATGTGCTTGTCCAGCATTTCATCGTGTGTGTAGAATTTCATAACTGAATTTCCTTTCTAAATGAACAAGTAATGGAGTAAATGGCTTCTTATGCTATTTCTTCTTATTCTTTGTTTTAATGTTTACGTGCGATTGTATCTTTTGGTCAAAATATTCTTTTCGTATTGCGATCGCTTTATCTATTTCCTTTTTTGGGGTTTTGTTTGACTTCTTACTGAATCCGTGAGTTGTAACAATTAATGCACCACTATCAGTGTCCCAGAATGCCAATATTCTATAACAAATACCGGAATACAAGGTTCTGAATTCCCAGATGTCAGTGTCATCAAGTTTCTTGAATAGATTAGAATCAATTTTTCCACCGGCAACCAAACTTATGTTATAAAGAATTTTATTCTTTGTTTTTTCATCCAGTCCATTTAGGAATTCATCGACCTCTTCGGAATAAATAATCTGTCTGTTCATACAAAAAGCGTTTTTTGGATTAATTACTGCAAAGTTACGAAAATATTTCCAAATATGGAAACTTTTTTTGACTGGGAAAGGTCAGGCGCACTCAATCATCGGTCTGTGTACGCGTTGGTGCGGGTACATGAGTCCCCCTGCGGCTGCGCTGCGTTACGGCGGTTATGAATGGGGGGCAGTGGTCGTAGCGTGGGGGATTTAAAGCAGGAAAACAGGAGGTTTATGTTTGTAGTTAATAAATAATGTACTCCTATTTTCTACTGTTCTCCTGTTAAAAAATTGATTCGCAGTGCTATTGGAGTATGGGATTACGATAGATCGGTGTAGTGCAGACACGGCGCGGAGTTTTTTGTCGGGTTGGCAACGCGCCCGAGACGTGCGCGGGTCCCTATTTTGGCGTCGTGGGCTATCCGAAGATGTCTGCGTGGGATCCGGTAGTGATAAGTAACAGGCACATTTCTGTATCGTTCTGGTCCCATATCAACAGCCAGTCCGGCTCTATATGACACTTCCAAAACCCTCTGTAGCGCCCCACAAGTTTGTGGGGCCGATATTTCGCGGGCAAAGATCCCGTTTCGCTCAGTAAATTAAGTACTTCCTTAAACGACTCCGGATTAAGGCCTCGTTTAACGCATCGTTTGAACGAACGCTTGAATTCGTTCGTCATTTGAATCGCGTAGCTCATATCCCCAGGCTCTTGAAAGCTTCTTTCGCCGAGTCGAAACGCTCTATACGTCCTTCTTTCACATCCTCAAGGGCTAACTCGATGCTATTTTTTTTCTTAGACACCTTTGCGATTGAAACGCCGTTAATAGCCTTAAGAATCTTCTTCAAATGCGGCAAAATCGCCTGATCCTCGATATTTATTGTCAGCTGTGTCATGATATTACTCTTTTCATTTTTGCAAAAGTACGAAAAAAGCGATAAACTCGCAAGAGGGGCACAACCGGGGGG
>CAMWNG010000096.1 GCA_947175575.1 uncultured Bacteroidales bacterium
GAACCGGGTAAGGGGAGGTATACTCTTTATTCTAGGTTAAATGAAAGAGCCGTGTATCAAATTTCACCCTCAGCGGCGGTTGCGGGGGTGGTGGAGGAGGATTTCTTCGCGGAGGCGGGTGGAGTCGAGGTGAAGGTAGATTTCGGTGGTGGCGATGGTTTCGTGGCCGAGCATCTGCTGGATGGCCCGCAGGTTGGCGCCTCCTTCGAGCAGATGGGTTGCGAAGCTGTGGCGCAGAGTGTGGGGCGATATTGTCTTTTGTATTCCGGCGTCCAGGGCGAGTTGTTTGAGAAAAATGAAAATCATCTGTCGGGTGAGTCGGTGGCCCCGAATGTTGAGGAATACCACATTTTCTTCGCCGGGTTTTATCGTGAGGCGTGATCGCTCGTCGCGTGTATAAAGATCTATTTCTTCCGCTGCGGCCGGACTGAGAGGCACCAGGCGTTGTTTGTCGCCCTTGCCGGTCACTATGATGAAGCGCCGTTTGAAATCAATCTGGCCGAATTCCAGTCCGACGAGTTCACTCACTCGCAGGCCGCATCCATAAAGGGTCTCGATAATGGCACGGTTGCGTCGGCCGGTGGGCGTTTCGAGGTCGATGGCGTCGATCATGGCGTCTATTTCTTCCACTGACAACACCTCGGGCAGATGGCGCCCAATGCGTGGCACCTTAAGAAGCTCCGAGGGATCCTGACCTATCACGGATTCCAGACGCATGAACCGGAATGCCGATTTAACTCCGGATATGATGCGTGCAACCGACCGCGGGCCTATGCCGGTTTCGGCAAGTTCCACTATAAACCCTTCGAGATGTTCCAGCGTAATGTCTGCCCAATCCGCCACCGATGAGCCAAGATAATCCTCCAGCAGATCAAGGTCATGCAGATATGCCTGACGGGAATTTTCCGCCAGACCGCGTTCGAGCAGCAGGAATGCCTCATAGGCTTTGCGAAGCCGTGGATAGGTGTCGTGTATCACACCGCAAAGATAACTCTTTTAGCATGTCCGAGGTGTTAATGTCTATTAAAACTGCAGAAATCTCGCAACCGCTATAGAGTTTTAATAATCCTGTAGGTTTGGCGGGGCGGGGAAATTTGTGTAATTTTACGGTATTATTTTTTCGTATGGCTTTACGCAAGGAGTTGAAGGATATGTCGCTTGAGGAGCTGTGGGAGCTGTTTCCCATAGTTCTCTGCGAACATGACGACCGTTGGAAGGAGTGGGCGCGTGAGGAGATCGACGGTCTGGCCCGGTTGTTGGGGGATTTTTCGCCTGAGATAAATCATATCGGCAGTACGGCCGTGCCGGGAATAATGGCGAAACCTATAGTGGATATTCTTGTGGAAGTGGAATCTGCGGCTATGTATGACGCTGTTTGTCAGCGTATGGAGGGAGCGGGATATATCTGTATGTCGCGCGATGAGATGCGCATGAGCTTCAACAAGGGCTATACTCCGGATGGTTATGCGGAGCGGGTGTTCCACATCCATGTGCATCTGCGGGGTGATAATGCCGAAGTGGCGTTCCGCGATTATCTGATCGCCCACCCGGCGGTGGCGCGCGAGTATGAGGCGTTGAAAAAGAGTCTGTTGCCGCGCTTCCGCAACGATCGCGACGGTTATACGGATGCCAAAAGCAGCTTCATATCGGCTGTCAAAAAACTGCAACAGGCGTAAGGAACGGGGTTTAGCGTGAATTTTTTGATGCGGAGAGGGAGAGTTGCGAGGAAAAATCGTAACTTTGCGGATATTTTATGTATCGACTGTTATGCTGAAACTGCCTTTACTGACAGCCATAGTGCTTGCGGCCTCGCTTACGGGGCGCGCACAGGTGTCGGATCTGCTTTGTCATAATTATATCGGAGCGGAGGACGCGCTGGAGATGTGTGTGCCCTACGCACCGTCGGAGCTCACCGTGGAATCGCGTGCGTGGGATGACGCGCGTGCGCGCGCGGGAATCGACCCGCAGGGCGACGGAGTGCGTGCGCTCGAAGCTTTTATTGACCGCTATCCCGGAGGGCCATATGAGACGGGTGCCCGGATTCTGCTCGCGGAATGCCTGTTGACTGAGCATCCAGAGCTGGCCCTCGAAGTGCTTGAGGAGGTGAGGCCGGGAGCACTCTCGCCTGACGCCCGCGCCTTGTACTGCTATCATCTGGGTTACGCCCGCATGATGCTCGGCGATTTCGGAGCGGCCGAAACGGAGTTCCGGTCCGCGGCACGCAGTGCAAAGTTGCGTAATGACGCACGTTTCTTTCAGGGGTATCTGGCATATCGTCAGGACCGCTACAATGAGGCCTTGGAGCTGATGAGTCATTCCGATCGCAGAACCCTTCCCGGAGCGATGGCCGACTTCTATACGGCACAGATGCTTTACGCACAAGGCGACCTTTCGGCTGCAGAGAAATCGGCTTTGGCCGCGGTGAATACTCCGGTCGCTATCCCGGAGGAATATCGCGCCGAAGCCATGCGTATAGCCGGCGAAGCGGCATACGAGGCCGGGAGGCGCGGCGATGGTGTGAATATGTTGCGTCAATACCGCCGTATGGCTGAGAATCCGGCGCGTTCGGCCATGTACATACTTGGCACCGAAGAATTCATGTCCGGAAACAATGCAGAGGCTGTGACTGTGCTTGAGTCCGTGGTGTCGGATGCGGACGCTATGGGGCAGAGCGCGCTTCTCTATATAGGGCAGGCTCTGACGGCCACCGGCAGCCATGACGCGGCTTTGTCGGCCTTCAGCCGTGCGATGGCCATGGATTACGATCCGGCCGTGACGGAAGCGGCTTTCTACAATTACGCCGTGAGCCGCATGAGCGGAGCGCGGTTGCCGTTCAGCAGCACCACGGAGGTGTTCGAGGATTTCCTCACCCGCTTTCCCGACGGCCGCTATGCGCCGATGGTGCAGGAATATCTGGTGACGGGATACCTTACAGATCATAATTACGATGACGCCCTCGCTTCGATCAACCGAATGAAAACCATGACGCCCAGGATTTCGGCAGCCAAGCAGCAGGTGCTTTATGCCTTGGGTACACGCGCGCTTGCAGCGGGCGATGACGATGCGGCCATCCGATATCTCGACGAGGCGCGCACCCTGGCGCACAACGACCGCGCCACCGACGCCCGCGTGGCACTCTCGCGAGGTGAGGCCCTCTACCGCAAGGGGCGCTATGCGGAGGCGGCTACTGATGCCGAATATTATCTGAAAAACGCTCCGGCCGATGATGAAAGCCGTTCGCTCGCACGGTATGATCTCGGATACGCCCTGCTCGCACAGAAGAAATACAAGGAGGCCGGTGCGGAATTCTCCCGCGCGGCCTCATCGTCGGGCGATCTTGATGCGCCCGCCAGAGCCGATGCGCTCAACCGCCTGGCCGATACGGAACTTTACGGCGGAAAATTCGAGGAAGCCCTGGCCGACTACTCGCGCGCTTACGAACTGCGTCAATCAGCCGGCGACTATCCGCTGTTTCAGCAAGGTGTGATATACGGATTCATGAACCGTCCGGAACAGAAAATCGGCACTCTGCGCCGTATGATGGATGAATTTCCGACCTCGTCGCTTGTGCCTGACGCCATGCTCGAGACCACAGAAGCCTATACCCGAACCGGAAACCGCGATGCGGCATTGGAGATGTACAGACGTCTCGTGACCACCTACCCCTCCACGGAGCAAGGACGACGCGGATATCTCCAGATGGCTCTCACGCGCCTTAATGCCGGTGATCGTGCGGGTGCCATAGCCGACTACCGTTCGATCGTCACATTGTATCCCACCAGTGAGGAGGCCCGCATGGCCGTTGATCAGCTCAAGAGTCTGTCGGCCGAGGACGGCACCCTCGGAGCCACCGCCGCATGGCTCGAGACGGTGGAGAATGCTCCCCGTATGGACATAGCCGAGGCAGACGCGCTCACATTCCGAGTGGCCGAGAAAGACTGGCTCACCGAACAGCGCACCGAGCGTCTCGAGAAGTATCTGACCGACTATCCCGCCGGAGCGTCGCGCTCCACCGCCCTCGCATACATGATGGATGCGGCAGTGGCTGACGGACGCACCGGCGATGCCCTCACCTACGCTGACCGGATACTTGCTGAATATCCCGATTCGCGCAATGTGGAATCAGCATTGCATGTCAAGGCCGACGCCCTGCACGAACTGGGCCACGGTAAAGAAGCGCTCGAAGCCTATTCGGCACTCGAGCAACGCGCGTCGAACCCGAAGGTGCGCAACGCTGCCCGCATGGGCGTCATGCGAGTGGCGCGTGATCTTGCTGACAATCCGCGTGTGATAGAAATGGCCGAGGCACTGCTGGCATCGACCGCAGCAGGCGATGATGGACGCACGGAGGTGGAATTCTCACTGGCGCAGGCTCTTGACCTCACCGGTCAGACCGATAAAGCCCGTGCCATGTGGACGCCGCTTAGCAGCCGTACCGATGACCTCTACGGCGCAAAGAGTGCCGTGGCATTGGGGCAGAGCTATTATGACTCCGGCGACATGGAAGCTGCGCGACGTGCGGCTGACGCCCTGATTGACGCAGCCACACCGCACACCTATTGGCTCGCCCGCGCGTTCATACTTCTAAGCGATGTCTATGCAGCCACCGGACAGACATTCGAGGCCCGCGAATATCTTTTGTCTCTGAAAGACAACTATCCCGGCGATGAAACCGATATTTTCCAGATGATCAACACCCGCTTATCCTCCCTGAAGTGAAAAAATACCTCCTTATAACCGCCCTTACAGCCACTACGGCCGCCACAGCACAGGATCTCTCGACCGAGGTGGTGGTTGACCGCACCGTCACCCCCGTGGAGCGTATAGCCACCCGTCCGGGCGGTCTGACACCGGCCATCATCCTTCCTATGGCCGCGCCGGTGGATCTGAGACCGCAACTCTACACAGACCTCAGTGCCATTACACGCGCCTTTGAACCATTCGACCCGCTGGGCGGAAGCCGTACCCCGGTTCCGTCAACCTACCGCGGCTATGTGTCGGCCGCCTACGGTCCGTTGCTGACCACCGATATAAGGGCCGGATACCGGTTCCTTGAATCAGAAAGCCTTAAAGCCGGAGCCGCCCTGAGTTTCGCGTCCGAAAGCTACCGGTCATTTCAGCCGGCTGACTGGAACAAGAATCGGTACGCTGACGGAAAAGTGCTCGGATATGTGCAATGGCGCCCCGACACAAAGTCGCTTCTGGATGCTGTGCTTGAAGGTCGTGTCCTCTCGCAGGGAACATGCCGATGGGATGCGTTCGCCGCACAGGATGTGAGATTAAAGGCCTCCTGGACCTCACGGGCAGGTTGGGTAGACTACGGTGCGAGAGCCGACATCGCCTTCGACCATAACGGCGACCTCAAACAGACGGCATACGATGTGGATG
>CAMWNG010000097.1 GCA_947175575.1 uncultured Bacteroidales bacterium
GAAGGGTTACAAAAAAAGCCATAATATAAACTAATTTTGAAGAGTTACTTAACATAATTCAAATATACCTTATCACCTTATGAAAACAAAACAATTAGTCTGCATTGCGCTGGCCGCTCTGGCCATGACTGCCTGCGGCTCCGGGGGAACTGAAACATATTTCGACCGGATCGACTACATTCCGGTGCGCACTTCCGAGAAAGGCAACTGGAGCTTCTACAGCCCTGACGGCTCAATCAAGTATCCCGACGAGTTCAAAAACACTCCGTCGGCCGTGATCAACGGCTACTTCACAGTGGAGGAAAACAAAGGAATCACTCTGTACAAAGCCGGTGATAAACCCACGGTGGTGAAAAATGCCGAAGGGCTTTATTCCGCGGGCATTATGATGGACGGTGTAATACCCGTTACCTTCCCTAAAGAACGCATTTCCTTCCTCAACGGCAAGGGCGAGAAAGTCGCCACTCTCGAACCTGTAAAGGGCAAGGAAATAGTCTCTTGCCAACCTTGGGTCAGCGAAGGGATGCTTTGGATCAAGACCGAGGAAAATCTTTATGGTTTTGCAGATACAAAAGGCGAGGTGAAAATCGCTCCGAAATATAATGTCGCATCAGGATTTTCAGAAGGCGTGGCTCTTGTGGGCACCAAGGATGAAAAATCCGATGATCTTATATACGCCGTAATTGACAAAAAGGGCAAACAGGTATTTAAAATCGCAGACGGACTGAAACCTGTAAGAGAGTTGTTTGAGAACGGGTATCTGCTCGTTGAAGATCGCAACGACCATATCGTTTTCCTCAACAAAAAAGGCGAAAAAACATACACCTGCCCCTCCAAGGTGCACCGTGTCGGTGAATACAACAGCAAATATTTCGTGTTCGAGAACGAAGAAAACGAATGTGGCGTGATGGATTATGAATTCAATGTGGTAATCCGTCCCAAATATGAAAACATACAAATTGTCGGTGCTGATAAATTTCTGGCATCCGATGATGACACGGTCGTGCTTCTTGACAAAGAAGGCACCACCGTGCAGAAATTTGAAGACTTTAAAGGTGTCTACTGGGCCGGCAAATGGAACTACATAGCCAGAGATAAGCGCACCTACTGTTTCCTTGACAAAGACGGCAAACCGGTCAAGAATGCTGAATTTGAAGATATCCGGACTTGGAACGACAAATATCAGGTTTCCAGCGACTACTTCAACTTATCGGCCGTAGTGAACGATGTATTCGATATGGTTACAGACAAAGGCGTGGGTAATTACGCCCTCAACGAAAGCCCGTCGGTCCACTTCTCCGTTCCTGAGAAATACTCTTACACCTCTGAAGTAAAGCTTGACGATCTTACCAAAAGCGGATATCGTTATAAGATAACGACAAACGCACGATTTTCCGCATATATGGCCGACTGGGACTACAACGGCTGGAATCGCTATTATTATTGGAATCCCAACTCCAAACTGCATAGTTTCGAAATCTTGATCGATGCTGAATCCAATTGGGATAATAAATGCTCTAACGCGTTAGTTGAGAAATTTGAAAAATCCGGCTACAAACTTATAGCTAATACGGATGATTCCAAGAGCTATTTAGCGTTGCTTCGCAAGGATAACATGATGCTGCTCATCGGCAATGAAGGTACAAAAGGTGGTGTAGTTTTGGTATTTGAATACTCCAAGGAAGCAGAGGATTCCATTAAGTCCTCCATTCAAAGCCACAACAAAAATAACGCCGGATCCAAGGTAACAGAAGAAGTCGCAGTGGTTGAATCTTGCGACACATGCGCTGTAGTTGAGTACGCCGAATAAAAACGAATATATTCATAACCCGGAAGAACGGTCACAGGTTTCTGTGACCGTTCTTTCTGTCTTCGCATCATATACTGAAAAGCACCGTTTTATTACCCGCTGCGTATCAGCGCATTAGCAAATTTTACAGTAAAATAGTGCGTTTTGGGATGGCATTTTACAGTAAAATAGTGCATTCCGAACACCCCAAATACAGTAAAATAGTGCGTTTTGAGATGGCATTTTACAGTAAAATAGTGCGTTTGTGAAAAAAAATAACTATATTTGCACCAAGAAAATAATGCAATGGACAAACGAATACTTGAAACGATACTTACTGATCAGGCCGAGGAATTGGCATTGAAAAAGAATTTACATTTTTGTAGGCGGAAAGAGGAAGACCAAATTGATTTGAACAGCACACAGGCCCAAGTCATTATTGGTGTCAGGCGAAGCGGAAAATCAACATTATGCTACAATGCTCTTACCAGAAATGAAATAAAATTCGCTTACGTTAACTTTGATGACGAGCGTTTGATTCATCTCACTTCAGAAGATCTTAATGATGTTCTTGAGGTACTTTATAAAATAAATGGTGAATTCAATTATTTATTCATTGACGAGATTCAAAACATTCCGGAATGGTATCTGTTTGTAAACAGACTCTTACGTAAACAGATGCATATTATTATCACCGGATCAAATGCAAAATTATTAAGTGGCGAACTGGCCACCCATCTTACCGGACGTCATCATTCAATTCCACTCTATCCGTTTTCATTCGCAGAATACTGTGATGTAAGGATGATTGATGTTGAATCTCAAACCACTGCAGCTATTGCCGCTCGCAGAGCTGCATTTGACGATTATATGCGTCAGGGCGGATTTCCCGAACTTCAGTTCATTAAAAATGACCGGGATTACATAACCGAACTTGTAAATAATATCTTAAAACGTGATATAGAGCAGCGCTTCAAAGTACTACACACATCGGCATTTGAACAGATGGCACATCATCTTTTAAACATTTCTCCTGCTATAGTTGTGGATAAGGCCCTTCAAGAGACATTTGGTTTCAAGTCGCAGCATACGACAAAGAATTATCTGAGCTATATGAAACAAGCTTATCTTCTTTTAGGGCTAAACAAGTATTCCGCAAAAAGCAAACTAAGAATCACAGGCGAAAAAGTTTATCCAATTGATGTCGCCCTTATGAATAAACGGGAAAATGCTTTTGCCGGTGATAATCTCGGATGGCGTCTTGAAACTATAGTTTATCTTGATTTGCTCCGCAGGTATAAGAACCGAGGTATGGATATTTACTACTTCAGTGAACGATACGGAGAATGTGATTTCGTTGTATGTGATGGACGGAAAACGATTCTTGCTGTTCAAGTCTCTTATGACATTTCATCCCCAAAAACAAAAAAAAGAGAATTGTCCGGGTTGCTTCTGGTCGCCAAAAAGACCGGATGTACAAACCTTCTTTTATTGACGGACCATAATTATGAAGACATAAGACAGGATGATCATGACATTGCCATAAGACCTGTCTATGAATATCTATTGAACCCATAAGGAATTACACCCCGGAGGACATGCCCCCGGGGTGCGGTCTGTGTTTAAAGGTATCGGATTATTCTACGTTAAGGATCTTGCCCGTAGAAGTGAAGTAGGATGCTGTCAGATGATAGATATCTGCAGATCCGTATTTTTCCATGAGTTTGTCGACGTCTGACGCGGGTACATTTTCAAAGTTCCCGGCATTGTATGCTGCCATGATGGCCTCGGCGTCGGCGTCCATATTCGCCTGGTTCATGAATCCGGACATTCCGCCGTTGCGTTCTGCCGCATGTGCCAGTGCCTTGCCTGCACGACGGTAGTCGTCGGCGATTTTTTCAACGATCTGTTGAGTTGTAGGCTGTTTCATAACGGATTTTATTTAGAGGGTTCGTCTTTGGTGTAATTAGGTGTGGTCTTGAGAGTCGAGACACCGTTGTCGGGCAGCTGGCTTGCGTCTTCAACCACCATTACGGGATAAGCTAACACTGCGAATGCGGGTTCTTTATCCACGGCATAGACGGGCGTATAAATCTCCAGAAGGTGTTCGCCCGGTTCGGTTTCTTCAGAAATATAAATCTCGAATCCGTAAGGTTCCACGGGGTTCTGACCGATGAAGCGATAATCCCAGTAATAGTTGGCATAGGTAATGATAGCGTTCTTGTTCTCGTTGTTGATCACCTTGATGCCGTCGATCTTGAGGGTCTCGCCGGCCACGGTGTAAATGGTGCCGTCGACCACTGTGCCGCCACTTACGGCCACGTCGAAATTAACATCGGGAAGATCATCGTCATCGCTGCATGAGGTGAATGCCACTGCGGGCAAGGCTACTGTCAGAGCCAATAAAAATTTCTTGAACATATAGGTTAGAGTTTAGTTGAATGTCTTTGTATATAGAACATCGGCGAAGGCCAAGATGTTCACGGAACAGCCTGAAAATCACCGCGGAAATATCAAAAAACAAAGCCCCCGGCGGTGCCGGACATAAAGCCCTCACCACCGGGAGACCGGCGAACTTCTATGAAGATTAATTGCGGAAAATCAGGTCTGTCTTGTCGCTGTTGACGTCAATGACGATAGGATTGTCCTTATCGACTTTCTGTGCCAGGATGTCTTTCGAGAGCTGGTTGAGCACCAGACGGTGAATGGCACGTTTGACAGGTCGTGCGCCGAATTCAGGATCGAAACCTTCATCGGCCAGGAAGGACAGAGCCTCGGGGGTGATCTTGAGATCAATACCGCCTGAATTCTTGAGCATCTTCTGTATGCCGCGTACCTGCAGGCCTACGATTTCTTCGATTTCGGCGCGGTTGAGCGGGGTGAACATTATGATCTCGTCGATTCGGTTGAGGAATTCGGGACGGATAGTCTGCTTGAGCATGTCGAGCACCTGGGTTTTGGTCTTCTCGATAGTATCCACGCGGTTCTCCTCGGTCATCTTGGAGAAATTGTCGCGGATGAGATGCGCACCCATGTTCGAGGTCATTATTATGATGGTGTTCTTGAAGTTGACGTTTCGGCCTTTGTTGTCGGTGAGGTGTCCGTCGTCAAGCACCTGAAGCAGGATGTTGAACACATCGGGGTTGGCTTTCTCGATCTCGTCGAACAGAACTACCGAATAAGGTTTGCGACGCACGGCCTCGGTGAGCTGACCGCCTTCATCATAACCGACATATCCCGGAGGCGCTCCGACCAGACGGCTCACGGAGTGTTTCTCCTGATATTCCGACATGTCGATACGGGTCATCATATTTTCATCGTCGAACAGATATTCGGCCAGTGCCTTGGCAAGCTCGGTCTTACCTACACCGGTGGTACCGAGGAAGATGAACGAACCGATAGGACG
>CAMWNG010000098.1 GCA_947175575.1 uncultured Bacteroidales bacterium
AACTTGCCAAGCAAGCCGATGGAGCGGTAGAACTCCGCATGGGCAACACCATGCTCCTCGCCACTGTCGTTTCCGCAAAAGAAGCAGGCGAAGGTGTTGACTTCATGCCCCTGACAGTTGAGTACAAAGAGAAATTCTCATCAGCCGGTCGTTTCCCCGGCGGTTTCCTTAAACGCGAAGGACGCGCCAGCGACTACGAGATCCTCACATCACGTCTCGTAGACCGCGTGCTCCGTCCCCTTTTCCCCGACAACTACCACGCTGACACATTCGTAAACATCACCATGTACTCCGCCGACGGCGAAGACATGCCCGACGCTCTTGCAGGCCTCGCCGCATCAGCAGCCATCGCTGTCAGCGACATACCCTTCAACGGCCCCATTTCCGAAGTCCGTGTGGCACGTATCGACGGCGAATTCGTCATCAACCCCACATTCGCCCAGCTCGAAAAAGCCGACATGGAACTCATGGTTGGCGCCACATACGACAACATCATGATGGTCGAAGGCGAAATGAGCGAAGTAAGCGAAGCTGACCTCCTCGCCGCCCTCAAAGCCGCCCACGCCGCCATCAAGGAACAGTGTATCGCACAGCAGGAACTCGCTGAAGCAGCCGGCGCCACCGTCAAGCGCGAATACTGCCACGAAGTGAACGACGAAGCACTCCGCCAGGACGTTCACGACAAATGCTACGACAAAGCCTACGCTGTGGCCAAGACAGGCTCCGCCGACAAGCACTGGCGCATCGAGGCCTTCGACGCCATCTGCCAGGAATACATCGACTCACTCCCCGAAGAAGAGCGCGAAGAAAAAACTCCGCTCGTAAAACGCTACTACCACGACGTAGAGAAAGAAGCCATGCGCCGCTGCGTGCTCGACGAAGGCATCCGTCTCGACGGCCGCAAGACCGTGGAAATCCGCCCCATCTGGTGCGAGACCGACTACATCCCCGGACCTCACGGATCAGCTGTCTTCACCCGCGGCGAGACACAGTCGCTCGCTACCGTGACCCTCGGCACAAAACTCGACGAAAAGATTCTCGACGACGTGCTCAACCAGGGCCGCGAACGCTTCCTCCTCCACTACAACTTCCCCCCCTTCAGCACCGGCGAAGCACGTCCGCAGCGCGGCGTAGGACGTCGTGAGATCGGTCACGGCAACCTCGCTCACCGCGCCCTCAAGAGCATGTTCCCCGACAACTTCCCCTATGTCTGCCGCATCGTCAGCGACATTCTGGAATCCAACGGCTCATCCTCGATGGCCACCGTCTGCGCAGGCACACTCGCTCTGCTCGACGCCGGCGTCAAAATGAAGAAACCCGTGGCAGGCATCGCCATGGGCCTCATCAGCGACGGCAAGAAATACGCTATCCTCAGCGACATCCTCGGCGATGAAGACCACCTCGGCGACATGGACTTCAAGGTCACCGGCACTCGCGACGGCATCACAGCCACACAGATGGACATCAAGTGCGACGGCCTCAGCTACGAAATCCTTGAAAAGGCCCTCATGCAGGCCCGCGACGGCCGAATCCATATCCTCGGCAAGATCAACGAGACCATTCCCGAACCCCGCGCCGACTACAAACCCCACGTGCCGCGCATCGTCACCATGATCATCCCCAAAGAACTTATCGGTGCCGTCATCGGCCCGGGCGGAAAAGTCATTCAGGGCATTCAGGAGGCTTCAGGCGCCACTGTCTCGATCGATGAAATTCCCGAAGGCGGCTACATCGAAGTCGCTGCACCGGACAAAGCTTCGATCGACAAAGCTCTTGAAATGATCAACGCCATCGTCGAACTCCCCGAAGAAGGCAAGACCTACAAAGGCATCGTCCGCTCCATCATGGACTTCGGCGCATTCGTCGAATTCATGCCCAACCGCGACGGCCTCCTGCACATCTCGGAAATCTCCTGGGAACGCCTCGAAGACATGGCAGCATCCGGACTCAAGGAAGGCGACGAAGTCACCGTCAAACTCATCGAAATCGACAAAAAGACCGGTAAATTCCGTCTCTCGATGCGCGCCCTCCTCGACAAGCCCGAAGGCTATGTAGAGCCGCAGCGCCGCGAACGCGGACCCCGCCGCGAGGGTGGAAACCGCGAAGGAGGCAATCGTGAAGGACGTGAAGGACGTGACCGCGGTCCCCGTTCACCCCGACGTCCCCGCGACTGATAATCCTCGCCCCCGACACATACAACGCTCCCGGAAATCACCTCCGGGAGCGTTTCTAATACCCCCCAACGCGCCAGCCCGGACCACGACGGTCCCCGGCGTGGCTGCCAACCCGCCGTGTCTGAAAGACACCGAACCGTCGTAACCCCATACGCCAAGAGCGTGTGGGGAAGGGACGCGCGGACGTCCCCGGACGCGCTGCCAACCCGACAAAAAACCTCGCCCGCCGTGTCTGAAAGACACCGAACCATCGTAACCCCATACGCCAAGAGCGTGTGGGGATTGTACCCCCTCAGAGCCAACCCTGTTCGATGCCTGTGGCGATGCGGTCGAGCGTGGCGTCCTCTTTTTTAGAGGGGTCGTATTTGGTCTTCAGGCTTACTCCGAAGAGTTTGCCGAAGCCTTGCCAGAATGTGGCTCGGAATGACCCTAAAAAAGCCTTCACGATGTCGTAGGAGGTCTGGTTAGTCTCGCGTTGTATTAGCTTTATGAGCACCTTGGCCTGACCTTTCGTGAAGCGTTTTAGTGCCGGCTTATATTGTTCAAAGAGGCTCTTTTCCATCTGTTTCAGATATTGTTCACGCTCTTTGGTGGTGGGGAAAGTCTCGATGTATTCGTATGTCTCGAGCAAAGTCTCGGCTATGAGTTTGGCATACGGCAGCGTGAGACGCACATCGCGCACCGTGCGCCAGTAATGCTCCTCCTCTTTCTTATTCTTGAATTTCATGGGAGGGAAGCATGTGATGTTGCGCAGATGTATCACGGCGATAGTGTCACCCGATGCATCCACACGGTAGGAATACCCGGAATAAAACGGCTGCACAGCGCTCTTGGGCGCGGTCTGTGACGCCATCGACAAAGCGCCTATGACAAAAGCGATGAGAATAAATATGCCGTGCAGTCTGTTCATATATTATAAACAACCGTAGCGGTCAAAAGTGTCACCGGGCCGAATCCTCGGCGATGAAACGCGCCACCGCGTCATCATCGTTGGACCCGATGACCACATCCGCCACAGCCTTAACCTCCGGCAGCGCATTCTCTACCGCTACAGCCACATCTGCCTCACGCAACATGGGAATGTCGTTGAGATTATCGCCGAAAGCCACCACCCGGTCAGCGCCGACAAGCTCACGAAGATGCCGCACTCCGTTCGCCTTGCTTACCCCGTGCGCGAATATTTCAAGAAGCCATAGATCGGGTGTATAAGTATCCTTGTAATATGACACATAGCAATCCGTAACCTCCCGCAGCTCCTCGGCCACGGCCACGATGTCGTCTTTAGTCCCCATGCCGAAAAACAGCACCACCCGGCCGGTGGCGTCGGCCGGACAAGATTCAGCGAGATGAAATGTCTTAAGAGCAAGACCCTTGCGCTGGTCTACGAAGAGAGCTTCCGACGGATTAAGACTCCGGGCGGCATGATAAACATCGAGGTGCGACCCATCGGAAAGCGTGTAGCAGAACGGATGCAGCCCCCTGCGCCTGAAAACCCCGAGCATCCTGAGCACCTGTTCTTCAGGAATAAGGCTGAGAGAACGGAACCGGTGGCCGGGACGATCCCAGATGCCCGCTCCGGTCATCACCACCAGGTCGGCCGTCGTGTAGGTATCCCGCAGGAGATCTACCACCGTAGCGGGCGTTCGGGCCGTAGCCACACTTATCATCACCCCCTCCCGGCTTAGACGCGATATTATTTCCGCCGACCGCGCTGACACCTGCCCGGCATCATTCAGCAGCGTGCCGTCAAGATCTGTAATATACAATGTCCGTGCCATACATCAGAACTTATATGTCACACCGACGAGGCCGTTCAACTGTTGCGCGGCTACTCCATAAACGAGAGTGTATTTCCGGCCGAGGAGATTGCGCAGCTCACCGCGAAGACTCAACGCAGGCGTAACATTATACAGCGCATGCACCCCGAGATCTGATATGATACCGAGATTATAGAACCCTGCACCTGACTGTCGCGATAAGATTAAGTCATAGACCGCCTCACGCCCATGAACATACCGGTAAGACACTCCGGCTGTCAGAGCAGGGATGGGTGTAATGTCAATTCCGGCCGCAATATTCATATCGGCCCGGTCGATGTTCCCCACCCAGAAATTATCCCCCGTACGAGGCGCAAAATCACCTGAGGCGTATGCGTTCACCATATCTCCGGTATAGGTAAGCCTGATTCCTGCGTGCCACCCTTTTACATTTTCATAAATGAACCCGTCGGCATTCAGGGTAAGCCAGTTTTTCGCCGACGCATATCCGCCGTATAACTCGCAGCCCAATCCTGCTCCCGGTCCGAAAGTCAGGCCACCTTCGGCCTTCACGTTCATATAGGCATTTTCATCCGTAGGGTACGGCGTGCGCGGCATAAAGATGCAGTAATCGCGCAGCATGCCCAACGAATTCATTTTCGTGCCGCTGTTCACGAGCACCCAGAATCCGGCGGCCTTTGACATCTTTACGCGGAACTCAAATTGCGGTGTGATATGGAACGCCGTTTCTGTCAGGTCTTTATACCAGCTTTTAGCTCCTGAAGGCTCGAAACCCACTCCGACGCGGGTATAGATATTTCTACCTGTATATGAGAAGAATGGAGATGCCGTCACAGCGTAAAGATTGTCGGCACCTCCGGGATAATTAGCCGACACTCCGGTAGTGGACAGTCCTCGCGCATCGACATCTACGCCCAACACCATACCCGGGCGCAGTACATACCCGCCATAGACATCCACATCGTATGCC
>CAMWNG010000099.1 GCA_947175575.1 uncultured Bacteroidales bacterium
CCTGCCCCTTTTGTTCATAATTTAATTATAAAATTACTAAATCCAAAACCTGTGGGCGCTGGCTATGCGGCCGCGCCCTCTGTTTTGGTATTGTATTGTATCAGTTTCCGAAGCTAAGGGTGGTGAAGTAACGCAGGCTGCCGTCCTGAGCGTATGAAGCGTCGTATGCCAGACGGATGAACTGGTTGCCCGAGCCCCACCAGGTGGCTTCCACACCGCCACCGGCGGTGTTCTGAATGCTTACCGGATAGCCGTATCCTCCGACGAGTGAGGCGTAAGCTGCATTGTAACGTCCTTGATCGTAGTAGGGTGTGGAGTACACGAAACGCGAACCACACAGGCCACCTGCATTATTGTAAAACAGCACAGCATCGGGCCAAACCATGTTGAGCATGGGGACGTTGGATACGTAGACATTATTGTTGCCGTATGATGTCACGGCATAGCCGTTATTGACCAACGCATTGATAGTCAGTGCCAAAGTGGTGCCGAATGTCACACCGAGAACAGACCGGAAGGGTCTCCATGAACCGGGAGCATGCCAATGAGGCGGAGGAGTGGGGCGAAACCATCCGTAATGCGGAGGCATATGGGGTCGTATGGGATTATGATGGCCACCATGACCGTGATGGCCGGGCGCATGTCCCGGGTGGTGCCCGTTATGATTGTGATTCCAGTTGTTGCCGGGACGGTAATCATTGTGCCCGGCGTTATGACCAGGACGATGATTGTTATTTCCCCCCGGACGATTATTATTGTTGCCGGGGCGGTGGTTCTGGTTTCCACCGGGGCGATTGTTATTGTTCCCCGGACGCTGGCTGTTGTTGCCGGGTCGTTGGTTGTTATTTGGCGAGCCCGGCCGCTGACCGGTTGTGCCGTTGTGGTTATTTCCAACGGGACGGGCGGCAGCACCGGGCCGGGTAGCCTGCGGCTTTTTGGATTGTTCGGTACGCTGCGATTTCTGCACGTGGGAATTGCGTCCGCGGTCGGCCGACGCGAAAGTCAGTGTTCCACAAAGGATCACGATTGCAACAGATGTCAGGAATCGTTTCATAAGTCTATTCTTTAGAAAGGTTCACTTTAATTATATGACATCCGGAAAGTGGAAAAGTTTAATGGATGAATGACTTAAGATGCAAAACCGATTG
The DNA here is from genome assembly GCA_947175575.1 of uncultured Bacteroidales bacterium. GTDB lineage: Bacteria > Bacteroidota > Bacteroidia > Bacteroidales > Muribaculaceae > CAG-873. The sequence continues at coordinate 1,149 of CAMWNG010000099.1, forward strand.
TTAATCTTTGAAGTCGTCGATGAGCTGACGGGACATTCTGTTTTGCCGGTATGCTTTGGAGATTCCGAGGGAGAGTCCGATGATTAAGCCGCCGGCAAAGGAGTAGATGATGATTATGTCGTTCTGAAGCCAGAAATAATAAAACAGCATGGCAATGACCAGACTTCCGCAGATGATACCTGTGACACGGCATAGAAACTGGCGGTGGCGTATCCGACAAGCACGTTCATAGGCTTGTGTGACAGGCAGATCGACCAACCGTTCCCTTTCGATGAATGCACTCAGATTAAAATTGAGTATAGCCATTAGAATACCGAACGCGGCATAAACAACGCCAACCCACCATGGCATCGAGAAGGTGTGTACCAACGGTATGGCAAGGAGTACAAGCAGGAAACCGGCGATTCCCCACCGGCGCGTGTCACGCGCGAGCCGCTGCTGAGTGGACGTTACATGTCCTCGGGCCAGGCGTTGCGACAGCTCGTTGTTGGCCTCTTCGAGTCGGGTGGTCCGCAGGTTGAGTTCCTGCCATTGTTTTTTTAGTTGGTCAAGGGTATCAGGCATATGGATATATCAGAGATTTGAAGCCATCTGGCTTAGTCGTGTACGGATACGGTGTAATTTTGTGGCTACGTTCGCTTTTGAGATGCCGAGGATCGCGGCAATTTCATCGTAAGGTTTTTCATCGAGCCATAAGGTTATCAAGGCTTTTTCGATGGGGGCGAGGTGTTCGATGAGCCGATATAGCTCCTGAATGCCTTCAGAGGCATCATCTACAGGAGCCGGAATATCAGCGCCGGTTTCAAGCGATGTGAGACCCTGATGGCGGCGGTTGCGTCGGTGCCAGTTGATGCAGGTGTTGAGGGCGAGTCGGTAGATCCAGGTGCTGACTTTGGCCTCGCCACGGAATGAGTCGAGGCCTATCCAAAGGTTCAGCATGACTTCCTGATAGAGGTCTGCAAAAGGCGCTGATGCCGAGGCATACACGGAGCATACCTTGGCAATCACGACTTTGTAGTCGTCCGCAATCTGCTGAAAACGCTGTTGCTTGTCGCGGCTCATGCCTTATAAGACGCAGCGAAAGTCAAAAAATTACAGTCCCGAATTGAAATTTACTAAACTTTTTCGTGCAGCACGCCATATGAGCGGGCGGAGGATGTCCATCCGGAGGTAATCCGCACCGCAGTTAGGAAGTGTGGCTGAGTGCATGAGGGTAAAAGATTCGGTGCAGTCAGAACTGCGTCCGTCCGCACCGCGACGCATACCTGCCGGAATAGATTCGGCCGTAATCCATTGTCCGACGGCTACAGCCGGATAGCCCAGGCAGCCCCACATGCGCGGTTGTCCTTCACCTGTGACCGGCGAAACGCCCTCTATCACCAGAGAAGCGGTGGATATGTCGCGCGGGATGAAATCGCGGTTTGTCACTACGGAGTCGTCCTTGCAGTCGCGCCCTAAGGCCGAGTGGTAGAATGAACGCGAAAGTCCTTCGGTGAAATCAATCGGACGGAGCTTGGCCGGCATTTCACCGAGCAGGTGTCGTGCGGAGTGATAGCGTACCAGCCCGGGGAGGCGGTCGCCCATATTTCCGGAGTAGGAGAAGTTGGTGCGTACAACGACGGAATCACGCACATCGAAGCGATTGAAGTCGTTGTCAGAGGTCTCGAACCAAGCGGCTCCACCGCGGGCATCTATGACGCCGAAATTAGCCTGTACGCCCCGCCGCACGAAATCGTATTCGATCAGACGTTCAAAATCGTCAACCGTGGTGCATTGGGCCAGAGCCTGAGACATGACGAACCCTTCGCGGTCGCGCACTGTGGCCGTGTCGGGCATAAGATTGTAGGACGCAGTGTTGATTATAGCGAAACCGACATCATTGAAACCCATCCAAGCCTCCTGCATAAGGGAATCGGACGCATTGAACAGAGCGGTGTAGCCGTGGCCGTCGACCGCCGGAGCTACATGAGCGATGAAATTATTATCGGCGCCGGTATCGCGGTGCTTCCAGATCATAGGGCGGCCTGAGGCGGAACATTCGGCCGGGACGATGGCAGCAGTGCAGCCCGCGGCTGCAACCGTGCAAAATATAAAGATGGAAAAGAATAATTGTCGCATGGTGCAAAGTTAGCAACTTTTTTGTTAACTTTGCGGAAGAGAAGAGCACATATGGAAAAAAAAGAATACATATTCGAGCTGCCGATGAAAGTCCGCGACTATGAAGTGGACTCGGAAGGCATAGTCAACAACGCTGTCTATCTCCATTATCTCGAACACACGCGACATGAATTCTGCGAATGGGCCGGGATGAGTTTCCGCGAGATGAGTTCGCGGGGCATAATCCCGGTGCTCAGCCGTGTGGAGATTGATTACCGGCGTCCGCTGCGTCTGGGCGAGCGGATGGTCAGCAAGCTCAATATGTGTCGTCGCGGGCCTCTTTTCGTTTTTGTACAGGATATATTTACGCCCGAAGGCGATGTGGTGGTCAAGGCCAAAGTGAGTGTAGCAACGCTTGTAAACGGACGTCTCACCCGCGGCGACGAACTCGCCGAACCTTTCAAGCAATATCTGACATGATTTCCCTGCCCGAAAGCGAACTGGAGTTCTGCGAGTCAAACAATGTGGCCGTCCTCACCCCCGGGGAACGGGCATATCCGAGACGTCTGGCCGGAATGTCCGACGCTCCGGATCCATTGTTTTGTCTCGGCTCATGTGATCTGAACACGGAGCATGCTGTAGCTATAGTCGGCACACGCGACTGCACTGCTTACGGCAACCGGGTGACGTCAGCTATTGTGGAATATCTTGCCGAGAGTCTGTCAGACCTGCTCGTCATAAGCGGGCTGGCTTATGGAATAGACGTGGCTGCGCACCAAGCCGCGTTGCGTTGCGGGGTGCCGACGGTGGGAGTGGTGGCGCACGGGCTCAAGACGATATATCCATCGCAACACCGCGACATAGCGGCACGTATGGTGCGCGAGGGCGGCGCGCTGGTCACGGCATATACTTCAGGAATCCATGCCGAACGCCGTAATTTTCTGGAACGCAATAAGGTGATAGCCGGAATGGCAGATACAGTGATCGTTGTCGAAAGCAAGGAGCATGGCGGGGCACTGGTTACCGCCTCACATTGCCGCAAACTCGGACGCACGGTGTGTGCGGTTCCAGGCGAGGTTACGGCGTCGGCATCCCGCGGCACTAATTCGCTAATCTACTGCGGCATGGCTAAAATGGTGCGGGGTGGCGAGGACGTGGCAGAAGTGATGGGCTGGACAGCAGATAAGGTGTCCGAACCTGAAGCCATCGCGCCGAGTCTTCCGGCCGACCTTCAGAAAATTGTTGATCATCTGCGCAAACATCCCGAACATACCGCTGACCATATCATCCGAGTGTTCGACCTACCGTACTCGGCTCTGGCATCCATGATAACGCGTCTCGAACTTGCCGGCGCACTTGAAGCACTGCCCGGAGGCCGTTTCAAACTGATGGTGTAAGCCCGGCTGATTCAACTTTAGTCTTATCACATTGTTATATCATAAAGCATAACTGCACATAACCATATACTCCTTCAATCAAATGCTATGGATAAAAAAATAATACCTCCATCGGAACTGATTATAAATCCTGACGGGTCAGTATTTCATCTGCATCTGCGCCCCGACCAGCTCACCGACCGTATAATCCTCGTTGGCGACCCCGGCCGTGTGG
>CAMWNG010000100.1 GCA_947175575.1 uncultured Bacteroidales bacterium
TTCACAAAATATTTATACATAATTATTTGCTCAGGTCAGAGTAAACGGACGCGCGCGGGAGTGCCGGATGGGGAGCGGGGCTTAGAACTGGAAGTAGATGAAGGGGGCGACGTCGTTGGAGCGGAGCTCGATGACGGTCTGGATGGTGATGAGGAAGATGATGAGTTTGACGATCCAGGGGGTGCGGATGAACCACAGGGCGGCGCGGTTCCAGAAGCGTGTGGGTACGGCGTGAGCCACGATGATCACCACGATAAGGATGAGCCAGAGCATGCGCGCCGATGCGAAGGGAACGGCATAGGCGATGTCGAAGTCGGTGACGGCGCGGGCGATGATGGTGCCGGCGGAGGTCCATGAGTCGGCGCGGAAGAACACCCAGAGTGCGGCCACGAAAGCCATGGTTATGAACCAGAACATGGCGCGGATGGGCCATGACTCGCCGAGTCGGCCGAGATAGGGTTTCGTGGCCTTATGGACGGCCAGGCCTGCGCCATGCATCGCTCCCCAGAACACGAACCGCCACGCGGCGCCGTGCCAGAGCCCGCCTATCACCATCGTTGCGAAATTGTTGACATAGGTGCGGGCGGTGCCTTTGCGGTTGCCGCCGAGAGGGATGTAGACATAGTCGCGCAGCCATGTGCTGAGCGAGATGTGCCACCGGCGCCAGAAGTCGGTGAGGTTGCGCGCCTTGTACGGGAAGTTGAAATTCTGAGCCAGGCGGAAGCCCATGATCAGGGCAATGCCGATGGCCATGTCTGAATAACCCGAGAAGTCGCAGTAGATCTGCATGGTGTAGCCTATGATGCCCATGAGGGTCTCGAAGCCCGAATAGCCGCCGGGATTGTCGAAGATCAGGTCGTTATACTGTGCGATATAGTCGGCTATGACGGCTTTCTTGATCACGCCGAGGATTATGAGCCATAGGCCGAGATAGATCTCGCGGCGTGTGGCGTGGTGGACGTGGCGTATCTGAGGCAGGAAGTAGTCGGCACGCACGATGGGACCCGCCACGAGCGCCGGGAAGAACGAGAGGAAGAAGGCGTATTCGAGCCATGTGGCCGTGGGAGCGACGCGTCCTTTGTAGACGTCGATTATGTAGCTCACCGACTGGAACGTGTAGAACGAGATGCCTACGGGCAGCACGAGGTCGAGGGGCTGGAAGTTGCCGCCCACCATGGCATTGATGTTCCACAGGAAGAAGTTGGCGTATTTGAAGTAGCCGAGGATGCCGAGCGAACACAGCAGCGAGACAGCCACACACCAGCGGCGGGCCGTGCGCGACGTGAGGCGCACCATCAGCCGCGAGAGGCTCCAGTCGATCAGCGATGTGGCCGCGAGCATGAATACGAACAGTCCGCTCGATTTGTAGTAGAACAGCAGGCTGAACGCCACCACGAACGTGACCATCTGCCACAACCGGCCCCGCATGGCGGCATAGAGGGGGATGAACACCAGGAACAGCGCCCAGAAAGTGCCCGACGAGAAGAGCATGGGTTCGCCGGGGGTGTACACCAGCAGGTGCATGAGATTGTGTGCGAGATCGGTGAGCATTATCGTTCAGAAGGCTGATGTACGAATACGCGGCGGGCGCGGGACGTGTTCTTGTCGGGCAGGTCGAGGCGTATGGGGTGGGGGTGATGTGCCGGCATCCATCGCACCACGGAATCCATCCACTCCACGGCGCTCTCGCGTGTGGGATGGGCACCGTCCTTGCTGCGGCGGAAGGTCATGCCGTCGCTGAGAAAGAAGCATCCCGGCGCCGTGTTCGATTCGACGAGACGGTTGATGCCCGTATCCGGCTTCCAGTTCGGAGGGCCGATCCAGAGATAAGGAAGTGAGCCTACCTGGCTCAGGATTTCCTTGACATAACCGTCGCGTTTGGCGGCGATGTCGCGCACGAACAGTTCGTTGGCGCCCAGACAGATGAAAACATAGTCGGGCGAGAGCTGTTCGATGTATTTCTTGAGCTTGTCCGAGCGTCCCCACACTTCCGAGGTGGAGCTGTACCAGATAACGGCGTAGAGCGTGTGTCCGTTCTTGTCGGCGTAGGCTGCCAGGCGCGGGTAAAGGCCCTCGAGCATCGAGTCGCCTACGAAAAGGAGGGTTTTGGGAAGAGTATCGACCGGAGCAGGTTCGTGCATGGTCGGCACCTCATCTTCAGTGGCGCCCACCTCGGATGCCTCGCCGGAAGCGATGGCATCGGCCGCGGTTTCGGAGCGCGGAGCGGTCAGTGCGGCGTATGCTCCGGAGTCGCGCAGTTCGTATTCACCGATTTTCACCGGCGAGAAGGCCGAGACAACGATTACGACGGCCAGCGCGGCGGCCAGCAGCAGCCATAGGCCAAGATATGATTTCACGTTGGTTGGTTCTGATTGGTTTTACGATGGAATTAAGGGATTCGGTTCACAAGCCCGGTTATCGTGACACTACCATGTATTCGCCGCGGACTCCGGGCCCGACGCGGTAAACCTCGAGTCCGTAGCCCTGCTCCATGGCCGGACCCGAAATCGGGTGGCCGAGTTTCTCGAACACATCGTAGCGACTGTGACACACGGGACATTCGGCTTCGGAGTTCTCATTTATGAATACGCGTACATTGGCGCGACATTCCACGGGGCAGGCCAGATCGTAGGCCACCGGTTCGCCGAGGTATGTGGAGCAGAGCAGTATGCCTCCGAGTCCTGTGGTGGCCGAGGCGGGGTAGGGGAATCCCGAGGGCACGAGTTCCTGAATTATGAAACGTCTGTGCTGACCTGCGCCGGTCACACCCCAGATGTCCCAGTCGGCCGCGGTCCAGAATTGCAGATTGACGTATGCCACCGGCAGGCGGTGATTGTCGATCTGATGGCATCCGGGAAGCGCGGCAGCCATGGCGAGTGCCGAAATAGCCTCAGCTATGCGACGCAGGATGTTCATGCCAGACGGCCCATGAGTTGGCCGAATGAGTCGGCTGCTTTTTGCAGCGTTCCGCCGATCATCGGTTTGAGCATTGCAGGCACATCGACGTCGATTGACGTGGTGATGCGCGATGATGCGTCGTCGACAGGTTCGATGTCCACGGCGAGCGCCATGGGCACAGGAGACCCTACGGCTTCGAGTGCCACACGGGAGGGGGTGCGATCGGTCACCTTTAGCACGATTTCGCCCACCTGCGGAGTGTTCATCACTATTGAATCGGCCGTGAGGCGGATGTCGCCGATTTTGGCGCGTTCCTCAGCCGGAATGTTATCGAGTGTCGACTGGAAACGCGAGAGGTCGGCGAACTTGTCGGCCACAGCCTGGGCCGGGGTATTGACTACGGTAGGTTTGGAAGAGTATTTTGCCATTTTTCAGATAAATCTTGGATATCGGTTATTGAATGGCAAAGTTACGAAAAAGATATGTAACCGCAAAGTCAGGCGCGGACATTGTATTTGTGAAGCAGCGCCACGGGTTTGTATTGCATCTTGGCGTTGCGCAGGCCCGGGTCGCCGCAGTCTTCCTCGCGGTTGGCGAAACGCAGGGACGGGTGGCGTGTGAGCATGTATTCGCTGAAGAGTTTGTTGATTGCCGCTCCGGCACCGGGCACTTCATGGTTCATTTTTTCGATGTGGACGAACAGCGTGTCGCCGATCACTTCGCCGATGGCCATGGCGACAATCTCGCCCGACTGACCGCGCAGTACAGCCCCCTCGAAGGGGTAGGAGGCATAGTTTTCAAGAACCCGGGCACATTCGCGGTGCTCGTACATGGCCATTGCCTCCGATGCGGCATCGGTCTTTATGCCGGTATGGTTGCCATCGAAGAACATGGTGGCTTCCGGCAGCAGGTCGTATGTCAGCGGCTCCAGCTGCCAGTCGGGGTTGGCAGCCATGAACTGATTGACATGATTGCGTTTCTTGCTGAGAGATTTACCTTTGAGTGTGGCGAGTGAACGGATGTCATAGAGATAATCGGCCCAGTCGTCGATAGGCTCAACATCAGACTGTTCGCCCAGAACATCGACAAGCGCTTCGAGGCGGTCGTCGGGCACGGCGGAGAATACAGGTCGCAACCCCCGCCGTTCGCAATATATGCGTATTAGCTCCACGGCCTGGTCGAGCGGCAACGCTCCCACCGGCACCATGAACGCCACTTCGCTGCGGAGAGTTTCGGTGCGCCCTTTGATAAACAGTGTGTCGTATGCCACGCAATACTCATATTTGAAATAATCAACCCACATGAAAATGCCACCGATTGAGTAGTCGCACGTGCGGCTGATGGCTGATTGCAACAGTCCGTTGATGAGTGGGAGGTCGGCAGGGGTGATGGGTGAAAAGCGAAGGACATCGGCATCCGTCGCGCTGATAAAATTCTCTGAGGCGGTACACCGCTCTCTGATAGCTGAAGAAGTAATAGGTGTCATAGGTCAAAAACAGTTAGTTACGCCTATATAACACCTGCCGGACGGTGAAAGTTTAGCCCCCGTTCCCCAATATTAGACCCGGTTCCCCAATATTTGTTAACGCTGAGGCGGTCAAGGGTTATGCAGATGTGTTCGCGCAGTGAGGGAGCAATGCGGTTGCATTGTGACCGAAACAAGCGGACGCAGATGCATGACGATTGGCCGTGGCAATGGAAACTTATGCCACGGATAAGTAAGAATAATGATGTATATGTAAGGATTTCGGGTTAGAGTTGGATTATACAAACCGCAACATAAACATTGCGCATGCTGCCATCGCAAT
>CAMWNG010000101.1 GCA_947175575.1 uncultured Bacteroidales bacterium
TCCCTTCCTCCGTCCGCCAGCCAACCCGACAAAACAGGGATCCGCGGACGTCTCGGCCGCGGTTGCCAACCCGACCAAACCCCATCCTGCGCCCCGCCGTGTCCTGGCCTGCTACGGTCCAATCATTAGCGACCGTAGAACGGACCACGACGGTCTCCGGCGTGGCCGCCAACCCGCCCAAAAAGGGATCCGCGCACGTCCCGGGCGCGCAGCCAACCCGACAAAACAGGGACCCGCGGACGTCTCGGACGCGGTTGCCAATCCGCCCAAACAGGCCCCCCGTACGTCCCCGACGCGCTGCCATTCCGCCCCGAAATAAAAACACCGGGGACAGACACACAGAGTGTCCGTCCCCGATATCATACAGAGTCCGTTTTTACTCCGCGTACAGATTTTCTTCCTGTTGCGGAATGTATTGCTCCACCAGCTCGCTGATTTTTTCAATGTCAGGTTTCTTCTCCTTATAGTCAATCAATGCGCCGATAGGGTATAAGTCCGGATCCGAAGCCGACTGGAAATCAGCGGCGTCTTCCGAATAATCACCGTCTTCCACAGCGTCAGCCTCAATGGCATAATCGCTGAAAGCGATGGCCCGGTCAGCGTCATCGTGTCGCTCGATACCTACCAGCAGAGTGGTCGGGATAATGCTTAACTGGGGATCCTCGCCCCATTCACCGGGATTATTGATTACTTCCGCCACTTGCGAAGCAATAACGTCAGAGAGTTCTTTTCGTGTCATAGTGATTTCTTTGATTATTAATTCAATATTAAAACATCGAAATCAAATAAATAGTTCCCCAAGTTATGAAGCATTATTATTAATGCCCCCGGCATCGTTGTCGGGGGCGTCAAGAAATCTTTACTGTTTCGTTATTGTAGAATTCCCGATGAAGCGGCCCCGGATACTCTCGGTTCATCATCACGTTTGACCTTTTTACCGAAACCGAAAGTATATGTGGCTGATAATTGAATTAATGCGTGGCTTTGACCATCGTAAATCTCCTGATAGGTATCGTAATATTTACTGCGCATTACCTGAGTGGCGCTTCTCCAATTCCATCGCGAAAAGTCGATCAGGTCAGCCCGTATATTCCAATCGGAATTTGACCAACCGAAGGTAATATACCAGTCGCTTTTTGCCTTATGCCATATCCCGTTCATGCATCCGTCGGCGCTTGCACTATCGGAAATGTATGTAAGGGTAAAATTCCAGTCTTTAAGATAATATCTCAATCGGGCATACCAATTGATGTATGAGTGATTTACATCATATGGCGCTCCGTTGTGGTTGAGGATTTGTGCTACCTGTCCGGAGAATACAAGACTCCGGTTTAGAAACTTCAGTGACCCGGATACGCCATATTGGCCTTGTGCGTAACTTCCCATCGGCTGCTTGATAGTTCGTAAAACACCTGTGGATGAGGCTTCGTAATCGTATGCGTATCTGTTTCCCACAATCCACGCCCATGCAAAAGCGCTCAAACTGTAATTATTGTTCGGTAGCCAGGTGTATCTGAAATCTATATCGTAGCTTTTGGAAGGAACCAGATTCGGGTTGCCTGTATATCGCATTAATGGCGTGGATTGAATGATATTTCCACTCTTGAAAGTCGGCGACGGTGCCCATGAACTGTAATGGAATGTCGTGGAGAGCGAGTGCGCATCCTTAAATCCGTATTGTAAAGAAAGATCAGCCCAGGGGGACGACGGGTTATCCGTCATATCTCCGAACTTCAGTTTGTCCCAATCCCAGCCAAATCCGGTGGATATGTAGAAATTTCCTACGCTCACATCATACGAGGCTCCTAAACCTACACGCGAAGATTTTGCCCGGTCAAAAGACACTGCGCTACCGGTATATTGTGTGCGGTTATATTCATACGACCCTCTTATGAAACCCAGAACATTGCCAAACTTTCCGAAATCATGACTGAATTTCAAATCTGCATTCATTTGGTTGGTATTGTCAATGGCTCCATTTAGAATTGGCGCGAATCCATTCTCATTATAGGTTGAATTCTGCTCTGTGTGTGAAAAAACATAAGATGGGTTAAACGTGATCGCATTGTTCCGGGGTAGCGCAAAGAAATAGTATCCATCATATGAGATGAATTTTGATAAATTGCTTAGCGTCGAAGAATACTCTGATGAAGGAAAGTCAGCGGGAGAGTACGTTACCTCGCCGGATCGGTCAGAGTGCGGTTTCCTGTTTATGCTACCGTTGATCTGGGTCGAGGCTTGTATTTTCTCAGTATTATATGTCGCTTTAAAAGCTGCAAAGTACTGTTGCCGGTTTTCTTTTGATGCAGTGGTGTTCGAGTGTCTGTCAAAAACTTTAATCGATCCGTCGTCTTGCGGCAGACGATAAGTTTCAGTGAGTTCGGAACCGTAATGACTGCTGTTATGCCCCCATCCGTAGCCCATCAGATCATATGTCATGTCCTTGTATTGCAATCTGACGTTACCTAAAAGCTGCTCTGAAAAGTGTAGGAGGTTTGTGTGATTATACCCCTTGACGTAGCCCCCGTATTCATATTTTGTCATTATATAATTGACAACGAACTGATGACCTTGCAGACGCGGGTCAGAGGGATATTCATAATATTCAACCCTTTTTACGTCTGATATGCGCATGGCTTTCAGATCATTCTCCGTGGCAGGAATATAATCTATGAATACCGCTACCTCCTTGCCGGAGTTTGTCTCGATATTTCCGTTCAAGGAAACTTTGAGCTGTGGGATGGCCATCTGGTCAAGCAGATCTGCGCCTGATTGTGAGGCGTTCTTTTGTCTGGAGGTAGGGATATAGGTTGATTTTTTAGCATCCGTCCGTTGCATTTGGGCTTCAACAATCACCTCGTTAAGTTCCTGTGTTTTGATACTGTCGGTCGCTTCTGATTGAGCCATTGCTACTATCGCAAAAATGGTAAAGAATGTTAATGTTAGGATGCGATGTTTCATAATGTCGTTTACGGCAGGCTCTCAACCGTGTTATTTATTATAAGAAACGTGAGCCAACTATGCCACGTCTAAAATGAGGGTCGTAGGAAACCTTTGATACAGATGTAACAATAGCAGCCCACGCTATATGCGTGAGAACCACTATGCCATCTCTTGTATCAGGTTGAAAATTTCCTACGTTTTCATTTTACAAGATAGCATAACGCTTCTTATTTTTCCAAATTGTCATGGAATGGCTATGCCAATCCGACCGCAAAATTAGCAAAATTTCTTTAATATCCAACCATTCGGAGCCTCAAATCTTTGACAAACAAATCGAAATCGTTGGAAATCGTTGGAATTAAATAAAATAAAACGCTGTTAAATTATGCTGAATCAGAGATGTCATTTTTGATTTATCCAACTAATTAGTACGCCATGAGTACACCATTATAATCATAACTGATTGATTTATTGATATATAATAGCCCATACAAGAAGATGAGTTGCCGAAACCTAAAAAACTCTCGAAACAGAATCCGAAGCTGCTTCAAAAGACGCTTCAGGATGGTCGTGCGAGCCTGTATCTTGAATACTATCTTGGACGACATGAAACCCCGGTGCTTGATGAGAACGGAAACCACGTGCTTTACGGAGGGTTGCAGATGTGCGTAAAAATTTGTATTTTTGCCACCTAAAAACAAAACCCGATAGCTTGATATACAGGGGCTACCGGGATTCAACACTGCAAAGATAGTGCTTTTTCTCTTAATAACAAAATTTTACACCGAAAAGATTGTTAATTTCAAATGAAATACGCTGACTTCGAGAAAATAATGTCCCCGCAACGCATGGAGCGTTATGTCACGGC
>CAMWNG010000102.1 GCA_947175575.1 uncultured Bacteroidales bacterium
AACATAAAAACACATTTTAGTTAAAAAAGTTTTAAGTTTTGATATATTTTTGAAACATTCCTTTAAAATGTTTAAAATTTTGAGACTTTAAATTCAGTAATCTTAAAAAATGTTGCCATTTTGTTACTTGTCAGCTTATGGGAAAAGCGTCTTTTGCAGGATTATATTGACATTTGAAATAAATCTTACGATATGTGCAAAATTAAAAAATCAAAGAGCAACTAAGTTAAAGGTTATGGGTATAAGGGTTATCGAGTGGTAGAATGAAGATAATGTATTAAAAAACATTAAAATGATTGCCAAATTTGATGCCGGTTGTTACCTTTGCGAACAAAACCAACAATTATGCAGGTAGTATCAGCAAGAGAATTCCGCGCGAATCAGGGTAAGTTCCTGAACGCAGCAAAGAGAGGCGAGTCAGTGCTTCTTACTTCAAGATATGGAAGTTTCAAGATCACTCCAGTGACCGAGGAGGACACCTTGATGCAACGTATATGCAAAGGTCTGGAGGAAGTGAAATTGATGGAATCAGGTAAAATTCCATCTAAATCAGCATGGGAATTATTAGATGAGCTTTGAAGTCAAGACAACCTCGGATTTTGATAAATCAGCATAAAGTTTAGCCAAGAGATATCGTTCGTTTAAGTCTGACCTAAGAGACCTGATAGTTTCCTTAGAATCAAATCCTGATCAATGTACAGAATTAAGTCCGGGGATAAGACCAAAGTGGAAATTTTAATACTTTTATGTACATTTTTATGTACATAAATTTGTTTTAATCCTGATTATTTATTATTTTTGCAGAAAATACAGAAAGATATGGAAGCATTATCAGTAAGTGACTATAGAAATAACCTTGCGGCTTATTTTGATCAGGCCGACAAAGGACAGCCTGTTTTGATACGTAGGCGTAATCAGTTATACGCACTGACAAGTGTGGGAAGAGAGGAATTGGTTATGACTCCGGCGTTGAAAAAACGTATAGAAGAAGCAGAAAAAGCCTGCCGTGAAGGTCGATGCATCACTTGCAATACCAAAGAAGAACTGAATTCTTTTTTAGAGTCACTATGATGTATTCGATCAAGTTCGACGATGAAGTCGTGGAGATAATCGCCAAATGGAAGAAATCCAATCCAATCCTTTTTAAGAAACTTAAAAAGATATTACAGGCGATCTCCGAAAATCCACGGCAAGGAATAGGACATCCCGAGCCACTTGTCGGTGGTGGCGATATAACATATTCCCGTCGCATATCAGCTCATGACAGAATCATATATAACATTCATGATTTGGAAGTGTATGTAGTAGTCATTGAATTGGAAGGGCATTATAGCGATAAATAAACAGATTTATCCTGCGGAGGGCCGGCCGTGATGGCCAGCCCTCCTTTATCATGAAATTTCCTTTTTTCATATCTGATTCGGAGGAAACTGTTGTTATATAATAAGCGAACCAATGCATTTTACTTGTAGACCATAAGATTCCACAAACCGAAATCAGAAATGAGAAAACTGATGCTGCTTCTCGCGGCGCTGGTGGCTTTCACCGGCAGTGCCTTTGCCCTTGACATTACCTACACTGGCACCGTGGTCGATGCCGACACCGGAGAACCCCTTATAGGAGCTACAGTCATGCCTGTAGGAAAAGGAGCCGGGACCGCAACCGACCTTGACGGTGGATTTTCCATCACAGTGCCCGATGACATAGTCAGAGCCAGATTCTCATTTATCGGTTTCGCCGCAGAGACACTCCCCCTTACCGACGGAATGAAGGTTAGGCTCCACCCGGAAAGCACCGGTCTGCAGGATGTGGTAGTCGTGGCCTACGGCACCGCCAACAAGGAGTCGCTCACCGGATCCGTCGCAGTGGTCGGCGCCAAAGAGATCGGCGAGCGCCCCCTGACATCCGTCACAGCGGCGCTCGAAGGCAACGCTCCCGGTGTGCAGGTAAATAATTCCACCACCGTTCCGGGTGAATCGCCGTCAATCCGGATCCGGGGCTTCAACTCCATCAACGGCACCAATGCGCCGCTTTATGTGGTAGACGGCACGGTCTACGACGGCAACATATCTTCTCTCAACCCACAAGACATCGAGTCGATGTCGGTGCTGAAGGATGCCGCCTCCTGCGCCCTTTACGGCGCGCGCGGCGCCAATGGCGTAGTCCTGATCACCACTAAGAAAGCGAAACACGTCGGCAAGATCGACGTGACCCTTCAGGTAGGACAGGGATGGAACGAACGTGCCCTTCCCTTCTACGACAGGCTCGGCGCCAACGAATGGATGGAAGCCGGAATGAGGGCCCTCGCCAACGGGCTTGCCTACGACAACTCGGTGGACGACCCCTTCGCCTATGCCCGCGAGACATTCATCTCGCAGGTGGCACAGCTCAATATCTACGACGCCGAACCTGAAAAAGTATTCGATGCAGACGGCAAAGTGGCAGCCCCTATGATTAAGGGATATGCAGGCGACCGCGACTGGTGGGACGCGGTGTCACGGACCGGAAGCCGTCAGGAATACAACGTCAGCATTGCCGGGGCTACCGAGAAATTCAACGCTTTCGCCTCGGCCGGATACCTCAAGACCAACGGCTACCTACTCCAGACCGATTTCGAGCGCTACAGCGGACGGGTAGCGCTCAATGCAAACCCAGTGTCATACTTCAGGACGGGGCTCAATGTGGCGGCCACACAGTCAGAATCAGACCTCAGTCCACTCTGGGACGAGAATGGAAACCCTACACTCACCAACACCAACAATCCATTCCGCACCGCAATGACCAAGGCTCCCATCTATCCCTACTACGCGCATGACGGGCAGGGAAACATCATCCATGACAGCGACGGGCATCCTGAGTGGAACGTGGAGCCATACAACGACGCCAACAACATCGCCTGGCAGATGCGCGAGGACTCGCGCCGACGTTCCACCACGCAGATAGACGGATCGATCTACGGCACAGCAATACTTCCTTACGGATTTGAATTGACCGTAAAGGGCGCCATCTACAGGAGCAAGGCCAATGAGAAGCAATACAGCAACCGGCTTGTCGGAGCCCAGAAGGGGGTGGGATCTCTGTCCACGACATTCACCGACAGACGCACACACACATTCCAGCAGATGCTCTACTGGAGCCATGAATACGGCCTCAGCCACATCGACGTGCTGCTCGACCATGAGAACCATGCCCTTTCCTACCGCAGCTACTTCAACCGCAAGTCGGGCCAGCAGCTTCCGGGCATGACCATAATGGGAAACTTCGAGGAGATGAAGTCGATGACGGAGTCTGCCTATGAGAACCGCACTGAATCCTATCTCGGACGCCTGCGCTACAATTTCAGCCAAAAATACTTCGCCGAGGCCTCGCTGCGCCGCGACGGCAGCTCCCGCTTCGCCGACGGCGACAGGTGGGGGACATTCTGGAGCGTAGGCGCAAGCTGGATGGTATCTCGTGAAAAATGGATGCAGGACTTAGTCTGGGTCGACTACCTTAAGCTCCGCGCGGCATACGGATCCGTCGGCAACGACGCCTCCGCTCCATCATACGCTTCGAAGGATCTATACGGGTTCGGCTTAGCCCTCGGGGGAGACACATCCATCCTGCAGCCCACCCAGCTTGCCCCCGAGCATCTGAAGTGGGAAACCACCTCCACACTGGATGTAGCCCTCGAAGGAGCCC
>CAMWNG010000103.1 GCA_947175575.1 uncultured Bacteroidales bacterium
TGCGTCCGCTTGTTTCGGTCACAATGCAACCGCATTGCTCCCTCACTGCGCGAACGCATCTGCATAACGCTTGACCGCCTCAGCGTTAACAAATATTGGGGAACGGGGTCTTATTTCGCTGCCAGACAACCATCCAAAGCGGCCGTGATGCACGCACGGTCGAGATTGCGACCGATGATCACGAGTTTTATCATACGGTCTCCATAGGTCTCGTCCCAATCGCGCATCAGGCCCGGTTCGTTTCTCATCAGTTCGATCAACTCTTCCTCGGGCGCAGTGGCATACCACAGTCCGGATTCGCTCAGCTTCTTCTGGCGACCGGCCTGCTCGAAAAGAAACGACATGTCGCGGTTATGGCTGAAATACACGATGCCCTTGCAGCGAATGATGTTGGCGGGCCAGTCGCGGGCCACGAAACGGTCGAACTTATTCAGATCGAACGGCTGACGGCGGTAATACACAAAGGTCTGTATGCCATATTCCTCCGCCTCACCCTCGTCGTGGTGATGATGGTGGTGGTGATGTTCATGTTCGTCATGGTTCTCATCGTGATCATGGTCATGATGGTGATGATGATGCGCTTCAGCTTCTTCCTCCTCACTCACCGGGCGTTCGATCTCATGAATCCAGGCCGCTGATGTCGCCACTTTCTCAAAATCGAAAAGTTGTGTGTCTATGATACGTTCGAGAGCCACATCGGCATAATCACATTCGATGATTTCGGCCCGCGGCTGTATGGCGCGTATAACACGGCGCACCCTTTCGGCTTCCTCGGCAGTGATTTCCGATATTTTGTTTAGCAGGATTATGTTACAGAACTCTATCTGTTCGATCAGCAGATTCTCGATATCCTCCTCATCGATGCCGGGACGTTTCAGGTCCTCGCCGCAGCCGAATTCATCGCGCATGCGCAGCGCATCCACGACGGTCACAATACAGTCCAGCCGCGGTATGCCGGCCGCGGTGTATTCCGCGTCCATCCGTCGCATCGAAGTGATGGTCTGTGCTATGGGAGCGGGCTCGCAGATGCCGCTCGCCTCGATCACTATATAATCGAAAGCATGTGTGGCTATGAGATCGCGCAGCTGCTCCACAAGATCCATTTTCAACGTGCAGCAGATACAACCGTTCTGCAGAGCCACCAGGTCATCTGCATCTTCCTTTTGCCCCACGACTCCGCCCTTCTGAATGAGCGATGCATCAATATTCACCTCACCGATATCATTGACAATCACCGCAAAGCGTATGCCCTTACGGTTGGTGAGAATATGATTTAACAAAGTAGTTTTGCCACTGCCGAGATATCCCGTCAACAGCAGCACAGGTGTTTCCGGTTTCATAGTAAAATTATTCTTCTTTAATGGATCTGAACGGACGGGTGAGCACAAGGGCCCATTCGCTGATGGTGAGCCACAGCGGAGTCAGCACCGGTATCATCCGGATGGAATGGCGCGGAACGAACACGTTCAGTCGGCCGGGATGACACTCCACATCAAGCTCCATAGGCATATTGACCGGCTCGCCGTCAATGTGAGCCACCGTATCAGATTTTCGGGTGATTTTAAGCCGGTTGGTACGCATGGTCTGGATCTTGCCGTGATTGCCGATGGCTCCGGCCAGCATTTCCACTCCGGTCCATACCTTCTCGAGCAATTTTCCGTCATGCACTATCGTTACGTCGAGCTGACCGTCCTGAATGCTTGCGGCAGGAGCGATAAAGGCGTTGTTGCCATACTGCGACGCGTTCGCGACCACCACTATGAACGCACGCTCCGTGATGGTCTCGTCGCCCACCGTGATAGTATAGGTATCCGGCTTATACTTCACGAATTCATCCAGTGCGCTTGAAATATACGAATTCAGACCGCGACGGTGTTTACGCGAGAAAGCCTTGCTCACGGCCGCATCGAATCCCATGCCGAATGTGCAGAAAAACGGCCGTCCGTTCACCGTACCATAGTCACACGCCTGCGGATTGTCTGCCAGAATCACCCGCATCGACTGTTTGACGTCGACCGGTATTCCGATATGGCGCGCCAACCCGTTGCCGGACCCTGCCGGAATTATTCCCAAAGCGGTCGCAGTGCCGATCAGCCCTGTGGCCACTTCGTTCACCGTGCCGTCGCCGCCGCATGCCAGCACTCCGTAATCGCCGCGCTCAACGGCCTCGCGTGCCAGTTCGGTGGCATGCCCCGGAGCCTTGGTGAATTCCACCCTGACATCATAACCGTGGCGACGCAGATGGCGCGCCACCCACTTGTCCACCCCCTTTTTCGAAAGAGTGCCGGACTTGGGATTCAGAATCAGAGTCAGATGTCGTTTCGAAGTCATGTGCTACGTTACGTCAGTTTATGTTCCGCCTGCAAAATTAATAAAAACCTTTCAATCCCTCCCGCATTTCATCAAAAAAATTCCCCGCCAAAATTCTCAAGAGAACGAGTGTAGCGAGTTACACGACTGAACGAAAGGACGAACGGCTCCATCAAGACAATCAAAGACATATCAGAACTCAGAGTTGTATAAAACGCCCATAATATAAACAATTTTTGAAGAGCTACTAATGACCCTCAGCTTATAATGGATTAATTAATTTCCAATCTTTTGCATTCTCTGACAGGTGATATTTCTGTTTCGGATGATTGGGCTGATCTTCATACAAACGTTCTATGGCATTTTCTGATAATGCCGGGTTAATGTAGTTCTCTCTGAAATGCTTTGGATCAGCATAACCACACAGCTCAGTTAATTCTCTTATTGAATAATTTTGATCCCCCATTGCTTGAACAAGTTGTATAACTTGGGGCGAACTTGGGGCGAACTTGGGGCGAACTTGGGGCGAGCTTAGGGCGAGCTTGGAGCAAGCTTGATCATTGCATGGTAGGTGGTTCAGCAATTCGTCCTCTTGCTTGGTCGGGAGTTGAGCGGAAGGAGAATCCAACTTGGCCGGTCGTTTGAAGGTGACATAGACGAAGCCGCCGTCCCAACGCCATGTCGGGTCTTCTACTCCTTGAACGCGGCATGCTTCTATTATGCGGTGGATGCCGCTGCCCCAGCTCTCAAGGAAAGTTGAGCGGTAGAGGGCTTGAGCCATATTGCGATTGTAGGGGTATGACTCATGCGATTCCTTTATGTTCTCTATAGGAATCTGAGGTGGGAAAACGCCGGGGTTGGCAATCTCCACACGGTCGTCATAGACAGCTATACTGATTGTCAGATTCTGTTTCTCCCATTGGCGATGACATAAGGCATTGATCA
>CAMWNG010000104.1 GCA_947175575.1 uncultured Bacteroidales bacterium
GCGTAGCCGGCCAGAGCGTTGATGCCTTCCTGGATGCGTGCGCCGCCCGAGTCGTTGAGGCCGATGACAGGAGCGCCCATCTTCATGGCCATGTCCATGATCTTGCAGATCTTCAGGGCCATGGTCTCCGAGAGAGAGCCGCCGAACACGGTGAAGTCCTGTGCGAAAACATACACCAGACGGCCTTCGATTGTGCCGTAACCGGTCACGACACCGTCGCCCAGGAACGATTTCTTTTCCTGTCCGAAGTTGTGGCAGCGGTGGGTTACGAACATGTCGAGTTCCTCGAACGAACCTTCGTCAAGGAGCTGTGCGATGCGCTCGCGGGCGGTGTATTTGCCACGCTCGTGCTGTTTCTCGATGGCTTTTTCGCCACCGCCGAGCCGGGCCTGGTTGCGCAGCTCAATGAGTTCTTTTACTTTTTCGAGTTGATTGCTCATTATGTGAGAGTCTTAAGAGTCAGGTAATAATGAAATGAACCCTGCGCGACCAATTACTTGTTGGGGTCTTCGCAGAGTTCGATGAGGGTTCCGTGAGTCGATTTGGGGTGCAGGAAGGCGATGTTGAGGCCTTCAGCGCCGCGGCGGGGAGCTTTGTCGATGAGTTTGCAGCCCTTTTCTTCAACCTCGTTCAACGCGTTCTGTACGCCGTCGGCGATGGCGAATGCCATGTGCTGGATGCCGCCGCGACCGCCGTTGTTTGCGATGAATTTCGAGATGGCAGAGGTTTCATCGGTGCCTTCGAGCAGCTCGATTTTGGTCTGGCCCACTTTGAAGAAAGCGGTGCGCACCTTCTGGTCAGCGACTTCTTCGATGGCGAAGCACTTCAGACCGAGCATGTTTTCGTAGAAGGGGATTGCCTCTTCGAGGCTGGGAACGGCTATGCCGATGTGTTCGATATGGGAAATATCCATAATTGTGAAATATAATTGGTTATTGTTTTTTTGCTTTATGTAGCTGTTCTTCAGAATTTTAAGGTCTAAGATGCGCGCACCCCGTCCTTCCGGACGGACACACTGCGCACAATTCGCTACAAAATTACAAAAAAAATTAACAACTCGGCCATTTTCAGCCAAAAAAGTCCTGCGCGAGCAGCAAAATGTCCGTTCCGAAAGGTTGATGTGAAAAATCCCGGATGAATTGCGGGATTCATCCGGGACACGGCTAAAGCTTGCCGAATGGAGCTTATATATCACGCCTGATGAAGCGCGCGGTACAAGGTCTTTTGTATAAAATCATTAAGAGATGGGACAATCGGACCAATGATCTTACTTTCCTCCAAAGGGAATTGTGCGCCAGATACCGGTCAGCGATGGCGAAGTGGCTACGGTGGGGTTCTGGGGTTTGCTGTTCACCTTGATGGAGATTTTGCTCACCTGATCGGTTACATAGTCGCTCAACTCGCCTAAGGTTACTTTACCGCGGCTTTCCTTTAGTTTCTTAAGGATGTAATAAGTGAACAGACCATGCCCTTTTTCCTTGTAGGGGAAGGCGGTCTGGCCGGCCTGCGAGGCAGTCATCACCACCATTTTGCCGCCGGGCGTGATGTCCTTTGCCTTGATCGCCACTCCGCGTGCGTCAGCCAAAAGCATCCCGTCGCCGTGGTTCGAGCCGCTGAAGCAAGCATCGATGAATACGGTCACGTTGGCGGCGTCAAGTTCGGAGAGCTCTTTGTAGAGCTGTTTGAGCGGATAGCAGGCGCGGGTGATGCGCGGATCGATGTCCACCGGAAGCAGATAGGCCTCCTTGCTGTCATCATCGGGCAGTCCGTGTCCTACATAGTAAAAAATGACGTTAAAGGGTTCGTTGCGATATGCCCTCGCCACATCTCCTAAATATGCCATGGCCGAGGCCATTGTGCCATAAGTGGCGTCGTGATACACTTTTAACTGCGATTCCGGCACGCCAATAGTCTTGGTAAGATACTGCGCGAACATCGTGCCGTCGTTTTCGGCGTTGACCACTGTGGAAGCTTTGGCATAGTTGCTGTTGGCTATGATCACTGCGAAAATGTTGTCGTTCTTATTAGAGCCTTCAGGGATGTCCATGTCCACATCAGCGAGGGTACCACCCTGCACCCGGCGCCGTTCAAGGGTAACGGTCTGCGGGGTAATGGAGCTTTCTGCCCCGACCGACACACCCGTGACCACACCCTCAGCGGAGGCGATGGGCGCGAATTTATAGTCCATATCGCTCAGGTCAAGCGGCCGGAAGTTATATTCTACATCTGTCAGAGCATAATCAGCCCGGGTGTTTGAATCGTAGACAAAGTCTCCGAATCGTACGCTCTTGAGTGCCACGTCGTGGCCGCCGGGTACGAATTCCGCCTTAACTGAAGCCTTTATGGATTCCCAGTTGTTTTTGAAATCCCTCGCCTGGCTTAAGGGCACAGGAAGCAGAATGTCTCCGGCTGTTGATGTGGATATCAGGAAGGTTTGATTATCAGCATCGTAAGGTTTGAGAGCCATCTCTTGCCGGGCAAAAGTAGCGGCCTTATAGTCGCAATATTCATTGGCGAGCCGGTTGTATATTTCTTTATACTCATCCTGCACCCGTTTGACTTTGCTGTTATACTCATTTGAGATACGGTCAGCCACTTCCCGGGCCTTGGCGGTCCGGGTCGACTCATTAACGCGCTTCTGCCAGTCAGCCGTGCTTTCGAATTCATCCTTCTCCTGCCAGCGTTCAACCTCCACCTGCACCTGCGCTGCCAGTGTTTCCTTTGTAAGCGGAACTATACCCTTGCTTGTCAAATAAGAGTCGTAAGATCCGACGTTTGAATTTATAAAGTCTGGAAACGATTTATGGAAGTTAGCCACATAATAGATAAGGTCCTCGTATTCATTTCCGCACCTGTCTATCCAATAGGTAGAATTATTGAGCTGAACCTTTGCTACTCCATTCTTGAAATTATATACATCATCATACTTTGGCGGTATAACAAATTCTCCTTTTTTATCAATATACCC
>CAMWNG010000105.1 GCA_947175575.1 uncultured Bacteroidales bacterium
CATGGCAGGCTCACTTCGTGACCAACATGTTCATCCGTCCCACCGCTGAAGAACTCGCCGACTTCACACCCGACTTCCTTGTTTACAACGCTTCGAAAGCCAAACTCACCAACTACAAGGAACTCGGCCTCAACTCGGAAACAGCCGTTGTGTTCAACATTACCTCACGCGAACAGGTGATCATCAACACATGGTACGGCGGTGAAATGAAGAAAGGTATGTTCTCGATGATGAACTACTACCTGCCCCTCAAAGGCATCGCTTCAATGCACTGCTCAGCCAACACCGACCTCAACGGCGAGAACACCGCTATCTTCTTCGGTCTCTCCGGCACAGGCAAGACCACCCTTTCCACCGACCCCAAACGTCTCCTTATCGGTGATGACGAACACGGCTGGGATGACAACGGCGTGTTCAACTTCGAAGGCGGTTGCTATGCGAAGGTAATCAATCTGGACAAAGACAGCGAACCTGACATCTACAATGCCATCCGCCGCGACGCTCTCCTCGAGAACGTGACCGTAGACGCAGAAGGCAAAATCGACTTCGCAGACAAGAGCGTGACCGAAAACACCCGCGTAAGCTATCCTATCGATCATATCGAGAAGATCGTTAAGCCCATCTCACACGGTCCCGCCGCCAAGAACGTGATCTTCCTCAGCGCAGACGCATTCGGTGTACTGCCCCCCGTTTCCATCCTCACCCCCGAGCAGACGAAGTATTACTTCCTGAGCGGCTTCACCGCCAAGCTCGCCGGTACAGAACGTGGTATCACCGAACCTACTCCCACCTTCTCGGCTTGCTTCGGTCAGGCGTTCCTCGAACTCCATCCCACCAAATATGCCGAAGAACTTGTTAAACGTATGGAGCAGTCCGGCGCCAAGGCTTATCTGGTGAACACCGGTTGGAACGGCACAGGCAAACGTATCTCCATCAAGGATACCCGTGGCATCATCGACGCTATCCTTGACGGTGCTATTCTCACCGCTCCCACCAAGCAGCTCCCCATCTTCGACTTCACCATTCCCACCGAACTCCCCGGCGTAGATCCCAAGATCCTCGATCCCCGCGATACATATGCCAACGCTGAAGAATGGTACAAGAAAGCCGACGACCTCGCTGAACGCTTCATCAAGAACTTCAAGAAATACGAAAACAATGCAGCCGGCAAGGCCCTCGTAGCCGCCGGTCCCCACATTGAAAAATAATTTCTGACTCCGATAACAACGAATGCCCGGATCGCGAGACCCGGGCATTCGTTGTTTAGGAATATTAATAATGTCGCGCTTCCCAAGTCCCGAAAATGAGATCAGACTCATGACAAATGTAAGAGAAATTTGCACAGTTCTTGTTTTATAGTAGATTAATGGGTAAATTTGCAAAATCAATATCCCATGGGAAGAGATAGAAACGCTATTTACGGCTTCGACTAAAAGGCTATACAGGTTATGATATTGATGTAATATTGGTTTACTGATGTTTATTCGCTGCAAGATATGAAAGAGAAGGAAGATATGAAACATACCGAACCATACATAGTGGTGCTCGCCGATTGTGCTCCCGATGAGGTTCAATCGTTCGCAGATGGTATCAGCGACGTACTTGGGCGCCGTGTAGTCATTGAGTCGTCGTTCAAGAAGAAGTTTTCAAAAAAAACTCTTACAGGGATGATAAGGTATTATTCCAACTTCTTTTCTTTTGCCTTCCGTGCATGGCGTCATCGTAACCGCTATTCCGTTATTCTGGCATGGCAGCAGTTCTATGCTCAAAATTTCGCGTTCTATTCACGCCTGACGGCGACTGCAAGTCCGAAGCGCACGCTCATATCTGTCAACTATACGTATAAGACTAAATCAGGATTGCTTGGAAAGATATACAGCTGCTATATGAAGTTTTGTGCCCGCGCACGGGCTATGACATATATACATGTGCTTTCGCCGGCATATGCCCGACGGATAGAAAATGAACTCGGCGTATCATCCGAAAAGTTGCTCGTGACTCATTTCGGGACGCCGGACCGTTATGACAGTTGGTCTATGCTTCCATCGCCTTATGACGGTGATTACGTGCTGTCGATCGGTCGCTCAAATCGCGATTTCGACTATCTGTGTGAGGTGTGGCGCCAACCGTGTCTGAAAGATTATCGTCTTGTGATCATCGCTGATTTATGGCAGCATGTCAAGCCGTTGCCTGAAAATGTAATTCACCTTACCGATGTAATTGGTGATCAGTCATTCCCATATATAGCCAATGCAGTGCTTTCGGTGGTGCCCATCAAAGACCCGCTGATTTGCTCGGGCGACACGGTACTTCTCAATTCGATGATGATGAAAGTACCAGTGGCTGTCAGTGCTCCTTCAACGCTTTCAGAAATGTATGTCACAGACACGACAGACGGCATATATCTTAAGCGTGATGCCATCAGTGATGCCAGACTAATAGCAGATCTGCTCAATTCACCCGAAGAACTTAAGAAACTCGGTGAAGCGGCGCGACATACTTATATAGAACGATTCTCGCGTAAAGCCATGGGACAGGCTATCGCCCGCGAATTGATTGAACGGGGGTTATAGATCCGATATGCTCTTGATATAGAACTTGGGTGCGCGGTAGACAAAGGTCGCGAGATTCATATGTAGAAGGCTGAGGACCATTTTCTCAGTCTTGCTTACGGATAGAGCACACGCGATTGCAATGGCTGAAATTTCCACACCCTCAGGGTGTAAGGATAAGAAATTAAGCTATAAAATCCCTTATAAAGGCGTAATATCAGAGCGTCGAGACGATTATT
>CAMWNG010000106.1 GCA_947175575.1 uncultured Bacteroidales bacterium
GCGCCGGCAAGAAGAAACCCACCGACATCCCCGACGAAGACCGCGACTTCTACCTCGAACGCCGCTATCCCGCTTTCGGTAACCTCTGCCCCCGCGACATCGCTTCACGTGCTGCCAAGGAACGCTGCGACGCCGGCTACGGCGTAGGCACAGGCAACGCCGTCTATCTCGACTTCAAATACGCTATCGAACGCGACGGACGCAAAGCCGTCGAGGACCGCTACGGCAACCTCTTCGATATGTATAAGATGATCTCCGACGACGATCCCTACGAAACTCCGATGCAGATCTTCCCCGCTTCACACTACACCATGGGCGGCATCTGGGTCGACTACGAACTCCAGACCTCTATCAAGGGCCTCTTCGCCATCGGTGAATGTAACTTCTCCGACCACGGCGCCAACCGTCTGGGTGCTTCAGCTCTCATGCAGGGTCTCGCCGACGGCTACTTCGTGCTCCCCTACACCATGCAGAACTATCTGAGCGACCAGATCAAGGTTCCCCACTTCACCACCGATACCCCCGAGTTCGACAAAGCCGAAGCCGACGTTCGCGCACGCATCGAGAAACTCATGAACATCAAGGGTACCAAGAGCCCCGACGAAATCCATAAACGTCTCGGCCATGTGATGTGGAACCTCGTTGGCATGGGCCGCACACTTCAGAGCCTCGTAAAGGCTGTCGACGAAATCGAAGAAGTCCGCAAGGAATTCTACACCGACCTGCGCATCGTGGGACGCGCCGACGACCTCAACACCGAGCTTGAAAAGGCGCTCCGACTCGAAGACTTCCTCGTGATCGCCAAGATGATGGCTATCGACGGCCTCAACCGCAACGAATCATGCGGCGCCCACTTCCGCGAGGAATACCAGACTCCCGACGGCGAAGCCGCACGTCGCGACGACGAGTACATGTATGTTTCCTGCTGGAAATACACCGGCGACAACGAGAAGCCCATCCTGCTCAAAGAACCCCTCAAATACGAGGCTATCAAAGTGCAGACCCGTAACTACAAGTCTTAACCAACCGCCAAATATACGAAAATGGAAAATACAATCAGCGTAAACCTGAAAATTTGGCGTCAGGCCGGGCCTAAAGAAAAAGGCCATTTCGCCAACTATCATCTCGACAACGTATCCACAGGCAGCTCGTTCCTTGAAATGCTTGACATGCTCAACCAGCAGCTCGTAGAGCAGGGCGAACTTCCCGTGGTGTTCGACAGCGACTGCCGCGAAGGCATCTGCGGCATGTGCTCGCTCTATATCAACGGACATCCCCACGGCCCCGTTCAGGGCATAACAACCTGCCAGCTCCACATGCGCAAGTTCCACGACGGCGAGACCATCACCATCGAACCCTGGCGCTCTGCCGCATTCCCCGTTATCCGCGACCTTATGGTCGACCGCGCCGCATTCGACAAGATCCAGCAGGCCGGCGGCTATGTATCGTTCAACTGCGGTGGTGCTCAGGACGCCAACAATCTGCCCATCTCCAAGGAGATCGCGGATATGGCCATGGACTCGGCCACATGTATCGGCTGCGGTGCATGTGTGGCTGCCTGCAAGAACGGCTCCGCCATGCTCTTCGTTTCAGCCAAGGTGAGCCAGTTCGCTCTCCTGCCCCAGGGTCAGGTGGAACGCAAACGTCGCGCCCGCGCCATGGTGGCAAAAATGGACGAACTCGGCTTCGGCAACTGCACCAATACCGGTGCCTGCGCCGCTGAGTGCCCCAAGAACATCTCGCTGAGCAACATCGCCCGCCTCAACCGCGAGTTCATCGTTGCCAAATGCTCTGAATAAATCTGAGATAAGATAACGACGAAGCCCGCACACACCGTGCCGGGCTTCGTTTTTTTTAGAACAATAATCCCTTCACCGGAGTTATTAGAATTGCAGACATCTCCTTAGCACCTATAAACATGAAAGTACTCGTCATTAACGGCAGCCCGCATCTCCACGGCTGCACCGACCGCGCCCTCCGCGAAGTCGAACAGACACTCGCCGCTCAAGGCATCGAGACCGTACGCATAAACGCAGGCAACAAAGACATCCGCGGATGCATCGGATGCAACTTCTGCCGAGAACACGGCCGCTGCGTGTTCAACGACCTTGTAAACGAAACAGCTCCGCAATTCGCCGAAGCCGACGGCATGGTGGTAGGTTCACCGGTCTACTACGCCGGAGCCAACGGCCAGCTCCTCGCCTTTCTCGACCGCCTGTTCTACAGCACCTCCGGACTGTTCGACAAGACCATGAAAGTCGGCGCATCCGTCATCTCTTCGCGCCGTGCCGGATCCACATCCGCGTTCGACGAAATCAACAAATATTTCACCATCTGCTCAATGCCTGTGGTTTCAAGCACATACTGGAACGAAGTACACGGATTCACAGCCCAAGACGTCGAATCCGACCTCGAAGGACTCCAGACCATGCGAAACCTCGGCCGTAACATGGCTTTCCTGCTCCGCGGCATCGAACTCGCACGCAAGGAGTCAGGAGTTCCGGCTCAGGAACGCGCCTACTTCACAAATTTCCACACCGAAGGCTGATCCGACGCCATCCCCCTTGTCATTCCCCCGACCGATGATTCTCGGTCGGGATTTTTCGATTATCCGGCGTAACTACTCAGGTATCAAGATCAGTAGATTAGTGTGCCATCCGTTATAAAAAAA
>CAMWNG010000107.1 GCA_947175575.1 uncultured Bacteroidales bacterium
TTTAAGGTTGAAGATTCCATGACAGCAGCATCGGAGGTTATTGCTGATGAAGAAAACGCCACACCAACCACTGAGCCAAAGAAACGGGGACGGAAGAAAGTCAGGGTATCACTTGACAGCTTACTGCCGAACGACACCGAGCGGATGAAAGACCGCATATATGAATTCCTAAAACTAAGGTCAAGCGGCAACGATCTGGCGATGCTGTATATTTTCCTGCATGAGGAATCTCACATCTGCGGTTGTGACATCACGACATTTCACAATGCCCTGACGGAACATTATCCGGAACAGAAATTAGTCGGTCTGCGCGGAGTGCAGAAAGCGCACCAGTTCCTGACCACTCCCATGATGGGCGGCAAACGCATGATCGACATGGGACAGGACAAGAAAAATCTTGACAACATAAAGGTACATTTCGCGGCATAACACCGGAATTTCCGAAGTCGCGCAAACCATATTGAAGCCATCTGACCACTGCGGTCGGGTGGCTTTTTCTGTTTTCGGTCGGGTCGTATTCATGCTGATTCAGTTCGTTTAATTCGTTTAATTTCGCTGACGTAATTAAACGAACATACTTTGCTGATATGAAGCGTTTTAGATATTGCAAAGCGAAATTTATTTTCGTATATTTGTGATAGCCGCTTCAGGTGGAGCGGCGGCTGGACGGTTCCTAAAGTCGCCATAATCGTGCAGTGTCTAACAACCCGGCGACATTGTATTTGCCTATGACAAATCTTTTAGAGTTAATCAACAGCGGCGTTACCGGCATAACGCTCAACGTAACACCCGAAGACCTCCTTTATCTGGTGAAGCAGACAATCGAGGCAGCGAAAAACGAGCTGCTCCCCGTAATGGTAAGCGCGGCAAAGGAGGCACTGCTCACCAAGCAGGAGGTAATGGAAAAGTTCGGGGTATGCCACACTACCCTATGGAACTGGGGAAGGAACAACATCCTTATTCCTGTCAAGGTCGGGAAGAAGGTATGCTACCGTCAGAGCGACGTGGAACGTCTCATTCTTGAAAAAGGTAAATGACTATGGACACACAGGAACTGAATCAACTATGGAAGACATACCAGCTGAAGGTGACAGATGAGATCGCCAAGAGTCCGGAGGTTCTCTTTTGCAACGGCTCTGCCATTGGTACACCCAGCAACTTCTCTGCCTCCACTGGAAAAGCTAAGAGCAAAAAGACCTTCAACGTCAGTGCCATTCTTGCGGCAGCATTTACAAACGGGGAGATACTGCGCTACATCGCGGAGTTTCCGGACGACAAGCGCACAATCCTATACTTCGATACCGAGCAGAGCCCCCATCATTGCCAGCGTGTGATGAAACGCGCCCTGCAACTCGCCGGCCTACCGCTTGACAGGCATCCGAAGAATCTCATATTCTCCCAGCTTCGCGCATTGACACCTGAGATTCGTCTGGAACTTATCGACAACGCCATCGCCAGCACTCCTAATGTCGGTCTGGTAATCATTGACGGAATCCGCGACCTGATGTTCGACATCAACAATGCCATCGAATCGTCAAGGCTTATCGGCAAACTGATGGAGTGGACGGACAAATATCAGATTCATATCCATACCGTACTGCACCTAAACAAGAGCGACGACAATGTGCGCGGTCATGTGGGAACTGAGCTTAATAACAAGGCTGAGACAGTCTTACAGGTCTGCAAAAGTTCCACCGACAGCGAAGTTACAGAAGTTTCGGCATCGTGCATCCGTTCTATAGACTTTCCTCCCTTTGCCTTTATCGTGAATGAAGCCGGATTGCCGGAGATAGCCACCGACTACACCGTCTCCAAGCAGACGAAGATACAGACATTTTCCTACTCGGAGCTGACACCCGAACAGCACCGTCAGGCTCTCGAAATGGCATTCTCAGCCGGAGCAATCAAGGGTTGTCAGAACTGCGAGGACAGCATCAAGAAGGCATACGCGGCATGCGGATTCCCATACGGGGACGGCAAGGTGACGAAGCTAAAGTCATTCCTTATGAACAAGCGGATGGTTGTAAGGGAGAACGGTACATATTCATATAACCCCGATTTCTATTACTGATTTTTTAGTTCGGTTCAGTACGGGGTGTATATATATGATCTGAACCCGGACTAAATCCCCAACTCAATTAACGCACATATTTATCATGATAAAAGAGATAAAATCTATCCCTTTGGCCACCTTCTTGTCTCAACTCGGACATGAGCCGACAATGAGAAAAGGAACAAGGCTCTGGTATCTGTCGCCGTTGCGACAGGAGCATACACCGTCATTCAAGGTTGAGACAACGCTCAACTGCTGGTATGATTTCGGCATCGCCAGAGGCGGCAATATCATCGACTTGGCAACCGAGTTGTATCAGTCAACAGATTTACGCTATCTGGTAAATTGTATCGCCGACCGTTGTACAGTACCATCGGCACAGACAGTCGCCTCCAATTCTTTTCAGCGACACTCTGCACCGGGTTTTCAGGACAACAGTGTCGTGCCGTTACGGAGCCGCGCACTTGTCGCGTATCTCCAAGAGCGAGGC